>DAOVNN010000125.1 GCA_030630165.1 Candidatus Krumholzibacteriota bacterium | reverse complement strand
GGTCGTCTTGCCCGCGCCGTTGGGGCCCAGCAGGCCGAACATACCGGTGCCGATCTCGAGCGAGACCCGGTCCAGGGCCTTGAAGGGCTGCTTCCGCTTTCCGATGACGGGTATCATCAGTACGAGGCGATAGAGAGCGCGCCTGATGCCGGCGAACATGCCCTCTATCCGCGCGATGTTGATCCTGTCGCGTCGGATCCTGCGCGCAGTGGAAAAGATCGCGACGGCGGTGAACCAGAGTATGGCGATGAATATCACCGCGGCGAGGTTGTTCCACTTGCGATAGAAGACGGCGAGGTTGACAAGGGGGAAGAGCCATATGAAAACGCGCGACAGTATGCGCAGCAGGCGCCCGGCAAAACCCGGGAGACCGGACAGCTGTTCGCTCCAGCCGTTCCATACATAGGCGAGATAGAAGAATGCTGCATGTGACAGCACGAATGCCCAGAAGAATGAGGAGAGGTAGAAATAGATGAAGTAGACCATGAATCCGAGCAGCGGGATCTGCCACAGAAGATCGCCCGGGTCGCTCGTCCGGACGGTCCCGCGCCTCTCCCTGATCCGGTCGCCCTTCTTCCATTCACGGGCAAACTTCGACGGCTGGTCGTATATCTTGACGAGGTTGCGTATGGTGATCGTGATGGCGCTGCCCTGGTCGATGACCTTTTCCGAAGCCTTTCTCAGGCTCGCCAGGATGAACCAGGCCGCCGCCGGAACGGCCATTATGAGTGTTGCTATCAGGGCCGATCTCCAGATCAGCGAATCGATCTTCGCCCAGATCAGCCATATGCCGAGGACCGCTGAGAGTCCCTGCGCGGACTTGATTCGCCAGTCGAGCCCGCGCATCCAGCGCATCGCCGAGTCGAGGCCGGAGTAGACTACCGGTATGAATACGAGGGTGAAGATGGTGCTTACCGTCAGGCCGCCTATCACGGTAATGGCGAATGGAGCGCCGATCACCGAGACCTCCTCTTCCTTTCCCATGGCAAGCGGGATCATCGCCGCAATCGTCGTGATGGCGGTGATCAGGATAGGCCTGACCCTTGCCTGGCCCGCCATCATCAGGGCCCTGGTCGATCTGTAGCCCCTGCGTCTGAGGATCAGGGAGTAATCGATCAGGATGATCCCGTTGTTGACGACGACGCCGAGGAGTATGAGGAATCCGGTCAGTGTGTACGGATCCATGATCGAGGTGCCGGTCAGGATCAGGAGCCAGAGTGAGCCGATGGCCGCGAGCGGGATCGTGAACATCATCACGACAGGCGTAGTCAGTGATTCGAATACTGAGGCGAGGATCATATAGATCAGGAGGAAGGCCGCAAAGATGAGGAACTTGAAATCGCTGATACCGCTGTCTTCCTCGACCATCTCTACTGCCATGCCCTGCGGGACGACGAGTCCGGCGATCAGATCCTCCAGTTCCAGCTCGGCCGCGTCCAGCAGTTTCCTCGAATCGTTGATCTCATCGATGAACGAGTAGGTTATCGATATCTGCTTCTCCTGGTTGACCCGCCTTATCCTCGTCATGCCCCGCGAGTAGACTATATCGCTGACTTCCTCGAGATCGATCATCGCGCCTGCAGGTGACTGGATGGACATCTCGCGCAGGTCGTCGGTCCGGCGTTCCTCTACGCCCGAGCTCCTGATGATGATCTCGTATTCGTCGGTCCCGTCCTTGAAGAACCTTCCCGTCGCCTGCTCCGGCTGAAAGGAGTTAAGCTCTCCGCTGATCGACTGCAGGGTCAGGTCGTTCCAGGTGAGAAGCGGCATGTCGAACATCAGCTGTATCTCGGGGCTGCCCGGTACAACGTTGAAATTTGCCGTGGAGGTCGACGCCAGGTCGTCGATATATACCGCGAGATTGGAGGCGAACCTCGACATAGCCTCGAAATCGCTTCCCTTCACTACGATGCTCTTCTGCTGCGAACCGAATCCGAAGAACCGTCCCATCGCGCCGCCCATCCCGCCGCCGCGATTACCCCGGAACCGGGTGCTCGAAGAGGGTTCTTCGAACGATATCTCGCCCGTCCTGAAATTATCCACACGCTGCCTCGCGTCGGACTTGACCTGGCTGAGGTTGCGCCTGTCTATATCGCTGTACCCTTCCTTCAGCTTTACCGTGATCCGAGCGTCCTCTTCGTAGATGCGGCTGATGACGTCCTCTTTCTCGGCGATCCCTTCGAGCCTGTCCTCTATGTCGCGGACGGCGGCGTCGGTCGATTCGAGGGTCGAGCCGCGCGGCATGACGAGGAAGATATCGAACGATCCCGTATCCTCGACCCGCGCGGAGCCGATGCTGAGGCCGACGCATAGTATGATGCTGACAAAGAAGATCACGAGGGCTCCGACTGTCGTCCTCGCGGGGTATCTCATCCCCGTCTTGAGCATGACCCGGTAGATCTCCATCATCCTGCCGCCGGAGGATTGCTCGGGGCTGTAACGGGGCGTTTTGCTTCTGGACAGGAAGTAATGACTGACCATCGGGACGAGCAGGAGGGCCGCCGCGAGGGATACGATCAGGGTCGAGACGATAGAGACCCCGATATGTTTTCCGAGGCTCTGTACGATGAAATTGGAAGAGAAGACGAAGGGGAGGAAGACCGTTATCGTGGTCGCCGTCGCGGCCGTGATGGAACGCCAGACCTCGCTCACTCCCTGGATCACGGCCCTGTCGGCACGGATTCCCTTTGCGGCGAGCCTGTATATGTTCTCGAGGACAACGACTCCGTTGTCGAGGAGCATCCCTATCGCGAGGGCGATCCCGATCAGTGTGAGGGAATTTATCGATATCCCCGCGGCATAGAAGAAGTTCATCGCGATGTACACCGAGATGGGTATCGACAGGGCGATCACAAATACGAGCCTCAGGTTCCTGAGGAAGAACCATAGTATAATAATGGCGAGGAGCCCGCCGATAACTGCGAGCCTGACGATAAGGCCGATGTTGCTGCGTATAGACTCGGCGCCGTCATACTGGACGACGATCTCCATCTCCTTGCCGCGCAACTCGCGGTTGAGTCGCTCGACCGTCTCGAGGGCCCTGTCGGAGACCTCGATCATGTTGACCATCTGATCCTTCATCAGCATTATCGAGACGGTTTCCATGCCGTTTACGCGGGTGATGTCTTCCTGCTTCTTGACGCCGAAGTAGATCTCGGCGATATCACCGAGCAGGACGGGGCCTTCAGGATAGACGACGATCTTCTCGAGGTCCGCGATGTCGAGATATTCGGTGATTACGTTGACGAAGTATTTCCTGTCCTTTTCGACTGCCTGGCCGACGAATGTATTAGACGCGCCGTTCCGGGAGATGAGCGCGGAGATCCTCGATGGAGTGAGCCCGTACGCCTCTATAGCCGCGTCTTCGACGACGATGTCGACTGACTTCTCGCGCCCGCCAGTGACGGTCACATCGGCGATTCCCTCGATACTCTCGAATTCCTTCTTGATCTCATCGTCGACGACCTGACGCACACGGTCGATGCCGCCCGTTCCCCGTATTTCGATATCCATCAGATTGTCCGAGATCCTCTGCGTGTCGAACTTGATGACCCTGACCCTGTAGTTCTCGGGGATCGAAGACCTGATCTCGGCGATTTTCTCCTCGAGCTTGAGGTAGGCGTACTTGATGTCTACGCCCTTCTTGTATTCGATAGTGATACTGCCGAACCCGCGGCCGATCTCTGATTCGATAAGCTCGATCCCCTCGAGTGTGCCGGCCGCCTCCTCTATCGGGATGACAGCCTCCTTCTCGACACGGACCGGGTCGGCGGGCCTCATCGACATGACCCTGACGAAGAGGTAGGGGAGCTCGATGTCGGGGATCAGCTCTACGGAGAGGCGCCTCTGCGAAATGACTCCGAGCATCACAAGCCCGATGAAGAGCATGCTGATAAAAGTCTTGCGGCGGATTATGAAGTTGCCAGCGCTCATCGGCTCCGATCCAGAACGGAATATACACACGGTATTACTATAAGGGTGAGCATCGTCGACGTCACCAGTCCGCCGATCACGGCCAGGGCCATCGGGGAGCGGAGCGATGCGCCCTCGCCGAAGCCCAGGGTGAGGGGGAGGAGTGCGAGGATCGTCGTGGCGCTCGTCATCACGATCGGTCTGATCCTCATCCTGCCGGCGGCGACGATCGCCTCTTTCTTTGCCATGCCCTCGCGCTTCAGGCGGTTGATCGCGTCGATCAGTATGATCGAGTCGTTAACAGCTATGCCGACAAGCATGATCATCCCGATATATGCCATGACGCTCAGCGGGCGGCCGAGGATGAAGAAGATCAACACCGCTCCTACGCCGGCGAGCGGGATCGTAAGAAGTATAGCGAAAGGATGTATCAGCGATTCGAACTGTGAAGCGAGGACCATGTATACGAGAATGATCGACAGTATCAGCGCGAACTGCAGGTCGCGGAATTCCTCGCGTCTCTTTGCCTCCTCGCCGGCGATCGCGAGCCGGTAGTCGGGCGGCAGATCTATTGCGCCGAGCTTGCCGTTTATCTCCCGTATCGCGTGATTAAAAGGCCTTCCCTCGCGCTTGTGCGCGGTGACGACAGCGGCTCTCATCTGTCCACGCCTGTTTATCTCTCGCGGCGCCGTGCCGATCTCGAGGCTGGCCAGCTCGTCGAGGCGGTACTGCCTGCCGCCGGAATCGACATATATGCGATCAAGGCCGCTGAGTCCGACATCGGGCAGCAGTACTGTGATGTCGGTCTTCTCGCCGCCCCGGTCCCATTCGCCCGCGTTGCGGCCCGAGAGTCTCGATTCGAGGGCGCCTGTCACATCGCTCAAGCTCACCTGGAGCATACCCGCCCTGAGGCGGTCGACGACTACGCTGACCTCGGGACGGCCGTGTTCGAGGGATGTCTCGACATTGTAGAGGTCGTCGATCTCCGAGAGTCTCTCCCTGACCTGGTCGGCAAGGAGGGTAAGCGTCTCGAGCTCGTCCCCCTTGATCTCGATAACCACAGGAGCGGACTCCGCCCCCAGTATCGAGCGAAGGGCCGTCTGGTCCTGCACGAGCCTCGATTCGATGCCTGGAATAGTCGCCAGCGCCGCGCCGAGGCCGGACATGATCTCTCCGGAACCGCGCCCGTGCCCTTCGGCAAACCGGATCTTGACTACGGCCGTGTTCTCGTCCTGGAAGATGGAAGACTCGTCGCTGCCGATCCCGGTGACAGGGCCGGCGGTGCTGTACATCGCCTCGATCGCGTCGCCGAAGGTTCCCTTGATCAGTTCCTCGAGTCCCCTGACCGTGCCGTTGGTCCGCATCAGGTCGGAGCCTTCAGGGAGAGTGAGATAGATCGAGTATTCGTCGGCGTCCGCCTCTGGTATGAACTCGCTGCCCACCACCGGAAGGAGGACCACGGCCAGCGCCACGAGGGCGGCAGCCCCGATGATGATGGTCCAGCGTTTCTCGAGCGCCTTTGTCAGGAGCGCGCCGTATCTTTCGAACCGGACCGGCTTTGCCGCGGCTGCGGGCCTGGCGCCCCCCAGGAACCTGGAGGCAAGCATCGGGATTATCAGTATCGCGACGGCGAGAGAGGAGAGAAGAGCGAAGGCGACGGTCCACGCCTGGTCCTTGAAGAGCTCCCCGGCCGCGCCGTGCAGGTAGACTATCGGGAGGAAGACGACGATCGTGGTTATCGTAGAGGCGGTGATCGCGCCGCTGACCTGCGAGGTGCCGGTCGCGGCGGCCTCCCTGACGCTCATCCCCGACTCGATGTTCCGGACTATGTTCTCGACGACGACGATGGCGTTGTCTACGAGCATGCCGGCGCCGAGGGCGAGGCCACCGAGGGTCATGATGTTGAGCGACAGCCCCCTGAAGTACATCAGGTTGAAAGTCGCCACTATCGAGACCGGAATGGATATGCTGATGATAGCCGTGGTTCCTATGCGCCTCAGAAAGACGAAGAGTATCAGTATCGCGAGGAATATTCCGAGCAGCGCTGTCTGCCTGACCTCGCCGATAGAAGAGTTTATGAACCGTCCCTGGTCCTGGATGATGACGATGTCGTATCCGGGCAGGGCCTTCTCGATGCGGTCGAGCGCGGCGATGAGGTTATCGCTCGCCTCGACTGTGTTGAACCGCATCTCCTTGTATATGGAGAGTCCGAGGCACCTCGTGCCGTTGAGCCTGACGATATTCTCCGGCTCCCTGTTGCGGAGCGACACGTCGGCCACGTCGCGCAGGTATACGGGGGCCTTCCCCGTCGTGCCGCCGGCGGTCCGGGCTGTCCCCATCTGCTGGTTGTCCGATGAGAGTTGCTGGCCCTCGGCCGGTTCCTTCCAGGCGAGGATGATCTGTCTGATGTCCTCGACCGACTCCACGACAGAGACACCCTTGATGAGGTAGGAGATGCCCATCTCTGTGACCGTGCCGCCTGAAGCCTCGACATTGTAGTTCCTGATCGTCGATGCGATGCCGTCGACCGTGAGTCCGTATGCCTCGAGCATGTAGGAGTCTGTCTGGACGATCACTTCCTTCGTCTCGCCGCCCGATATCTCGACTCCGGCGATCCCGTCGATTCTCACCAGCTCGTTTCGTATGTAATTCTCAGCGATCCTGCGCGGGCCGTCCATGTCGGTCACGTCCGCGTTGACGAGGGCGACAGACATCACAGGGTCGGAGTTGGGGTCATGCTGCGTGATCGTTATCTCGAGTTCGTCGTTTCTCTGGCTGAAGTCCGCAGCGGCTTTCTGGAGGTTGAGGAAGGCCTCGTCCATGTCCATGTCCCAGGCATATTCGACGGTGATCCGGGCTGCGCCAACCCTTATGACGGAGGATACTCCGGTGATCCCCTTCTGCATGAAGACCAGGTTCTCGATCGGATCGACGTACTGCTTCTCCATCTCCTCGGGGGGACGTTCGCCCGCTTCGATCTCGACAAACAGGCGGGGATTGTTCAGGTCGGGGAAGAGGTCGATGCCGAGGCGCTGGAACGAGATCCAGCCGAGCAGGATCACGCCGAGGACGATCATCGTCACCGTAACGGGATGGTTGACGGAAAAGTCCGATATCTTTCTCATCACCTCACGACCTTTACCTTCGACCTGTTCCTCAGCGTTTCGAAGCCCCTTACGACCAGCCGGTCATTTACCTCGAGTCCATCGAGGACCTCGATCCAGCCGGGATTCTCGAGGCCGGTCGTGATGACCCTCTCCTGCGCGGCGCCCTTCTGGACGATGAATACCGTCTTGCCGCGCTGCTTGATCTGGATGACATCCTTCGGGATGACGATAGTCGAGTCGCTGCTCGCCACTACTATCTCCGCCTTGACGAACATGCCCGGCCTGAGCATCAGGTCCGGATTGTCGACCTCGATCATCGCCTTGAACGACCTCGACGCGGGGTCGAGGGCGGGAGAGACCTGGGTGACCGTTCCCGACAGCGTATCGTCGGGAAGGGTATAGTTCATTATGCGCACGTCCTGGTCCGAGCCCACGCGACCGAGCTCTTTACCGGGGAGGCTCACCTCGAGCTGGAGTCTGGTGTACTCCTTGATGCCGAGCACCTCGACCCCCTGAGCCACCTCGACACCCCTCGAGTAGTAGGGGAGGCTCGTGATTACTCCGTCGAAGGGCACGGTGATATTGAGCTTGGCGAGATTGATCAGGGCATTGTCGTAGTTGTATTTCGCGTCTATGTACGATCGCTCCGCCGCCGTGAGCTCGGCGCGGGTGATGCCGCCCTTGTCGTAGAGGGATTTCTGCTGCTCGAAATCGAGCCGCGCCGATTCGAGCGTAAGCCTGTGGGCATCGACCCTGATGTTATTTACCTGTTCCTGGTTGACGAGGCGGATTATCTTCGTACCTTTCTTGACTATATCGCCCAGCGCGAAGGGCCTGCCGGACTTCGCATTATCGAGGAGGATGTATTCGCCGCCCAGTTCGGCGGTTATCGTGACCTCCATCGAGGCGTTGACCGTCCCGGTCGCGGTGACGAACTCCTCTATCGGGCCGAGGACCATCTCCTCGACCGATACGGGGACTGCGACCTCGACGTCCGCTCCCTGGTCTCCACCGCC
>DAOVNN010000031.1 GCA_030630165.1 Candidatus Krumholzibacteriota bacterium | reverse complement strand
GGGGTACTGATCGTCGTCGACAGGCAGTATGGAAATGTGCCCGAAGAGGTATTCGCTGCAGGGAAAGGCACGTGGTACGACGAGCTTATCACGGCTGCAGGCGGCAGGAACGTGCTGAAGGAGGCTGTCCCCGCATATCCGATGCTTTCCCCAGAAAGTCTCGTCTATCTTCAGCCCGATCTGATAATCGAGATCGTACCTGGCGCGGAGGACAGGGGACTGCGGGCCGAAGGGATAGCGGCAGACTGGGAATCATTCGACATGCTCGAGGCTGCAGTGAATGGAAGACTGTATATCCTGACCGAGCGGTACGCGGCGGTGCCCGGTCCGAGATTTGTCCTTCTGCTCGAGGAGTTCTGCCGGATACTGCAAGTGGACGCGAAAAAAAAGGGACGGCTTTAACCGTCCCTCGAGTATCGTTGATAATCTCCCGGGATCAGAATCTGTATGCGGCCGATGCGACGAACTCAGTGGTTACCTTCTTCTCGGTCAGCCAGGCCGTCGATCTCTCGAAACTGCCAAACGAAACTGCCGCGTCGACCGCGAGGGCATCGTCGAAAACATATCCGAGACCGGCAGTGTAGTAGTGCCTGTCTTCCTTGACCGTCGCGAAGTCCCACTCGGTATTGAGCCAGAAATCGTTTTCATATTCCTCCACGTAAGTAAGCTCGTCCATACCCCTGAAAGGCAGCGGCTGGAACATGTATCCGGCCCTTACGGAGAGCGCTGTCCACGGAATGGTCAGTTCCGCGCCCGCACTGTACGACCAGACCTGCTTCATGATGTCGATCGTAGGATCGTTATCATAATACATCTTCTGTCCGTTGTATTCGGTCTGCCTGTAATCGGCGTACGAGATGTCGAGGGATACGATGAGGTTCTCGGCCTGGAGCGAAGTGCCTGCGCGGAAATTCATCGGAAGTGTGAATTTCTCCTCGCCGTAGAACGGATAGGGGTCCGTCGTCCATCCGGAACCGTCCTGATAGGTGCCGTCATAATATTCCGTACCTGATCCCTGGTATGTGATCCAGGCGGGAGTCGAGAATACGAAACCGGCATGGATGAATGTGCTCAGCCTGGCGATGATACCGAACTCGAAGCTGACACCGTCGAGGTCGGCGGTAACGTTGTCGGTGAAAACGTAGGATGAATCTCCCGCGCCGACGTATGAGATCTCCTCGGTGAAATTGGGGGATTGGTCCCAGATGACGAAGGATCCGCCGATCGATATGTTTTTGGAGAGATTGCCGGCGACGGCAAATTTGTAGTGATAGATATTGCCGGTCTGGAGGAAGACGTTTCTCAGGTTGCCTCCGAGGTCGCTTCTCTCAGCATCCCTGATGTATTCGATATTGGACGAACCCACCCTGAAGACGCCGAACCCGAATTTCATTTCGGTGGTGTAGGTCTCATAGGGGATGAGAGCGGCGATATGCCCGAACGCGGTATATGAGCCCTGTGTGCTCGACATCGTACCAGCATAGTTTTCGTCGACATCCTGCCAGAGCTGATGCATGCCGAAAGAGATCTCATTGCCACGGGAACGCGCGATGCCGGCTGGATTGTAGATCAGACCGAGAGCGTCATCGCTGATCGATGTATAGGCCCCGCCCATTCCCCAGGCCTTTGCTCCCGTCCCCCATGTATCGAGGGTGGAGAGTCTCTGGAGAGTGAGAACTCCCATAATCTGCGCACTGGATGCGGCAGGGAGGCCCAGCAGAAGTAAGATCATAAATGCCGCGGAGAGCGTTTTTTTTGTATTGACCATGTCGGTATGTCCTTTCAGGGGCTGCCGGATATCAATTTCAAACAGCACCTGAATTATAGGAGATAGGGGGCAGCATGTCAACGGACTCCCTGTTGACTTACAGCTCTCCGGCTGTCCGTTTGTTTTTGCCCACAGGGCACCGGTCAGGTATAATAGGAGGGATGGATATATTGCAGAGATATGGAAAGGTGCTCCTGATCGCAGCCGCTGTCAGCCTCGTCACAGCCGCGCTGTGGGCCGGCGAAACTGTGGACAGGACCGCTCAGGCATACTACATGCGCGGATCGTTCATGGAATCGAGCGATGACCTGATGCTGGCGTATACCTATTACACCTATGCCGAAAAGTACGAGCCGGACAATGCGAGGATATTCCTGGCGCTCGCCAGGGTCACCCTCGAGATGGGCAAGTTGGACGAGACCCGCAAGTATGCCGGCCGGCTGATCGAGAAGGGTATATACGAATCGAGCGCACGGTTGATCCTCGCCGAAGTCGAATACGAGGAGAACAACCGCGGCAAGGCGATCGAACTTCTCGAGAGCATACAGGACAATGAAGGCGTCCCCAAGTTTGAAGTCTACAAGTTTCTTGCCAGAATACATCTCGAAAACGAGGACTTCGCCGCGGCCCGTGTCTCCCTCGAGAAGGCGCGTGAGCTCGACCCGGGCGACCTGTTCGTTCATTACAGGCTCGGTCTCATATATGCCGATATGGGCGATGCCGCAAAGGCCGTCGAGTCGCTCAGGGAAGCGATCGCGGTCAATCCGGGATTCGCCGGATCGCATCTCGCTCTCGGATCGATACTGCTTCACTACAGGAACGTCGAGGGAGCGGCGAAGGCATTCGAAGACGTGATTGCACTCGATCCAGGAAACCGGACGGCAGTGACGGAGCTGTCGAAGCTCTACCTCCAGCAGGGGCGGATCGAGGATGGTGTGGAGCTTCTCGAACCTCTTTACACGGAGCGTAAGCTGGGGGAGAGCGGCAAGCTGATCCTCGGAAGATTCTACTACGGACTCGGCAGGGATGAAGACGCGCTCAAGGTCTTCCATGGCCTGCTCGCCCTGCACGGAGAGAAGCCGCAGATCATGCGTGCCGTCGCCGAGATAGAGATGGACAGGGGCAACTTCAGAACGGCTTTTAAGTACCTCGACCGGCTGGTTGAGATAGAGCCTGATCTGTTCAACAATTATGTGGGGCTTGTCCTGATCGCCAACGGGCTTGCTGGTGAGCCGTCCAGCCCTGAAGAGGACAAGAAATTCTCCAGCGTCGAGGGGACGATGTATCTCAGGGAAGCTGTCAGGCGAATGGACCGGTCGAGATATTCGGACAATTTCATAATCGGCACCGTGTACAGGAAGCTCGGCGACAACGAGAGGGCTGAGCAGTTTCTCACTACCGCGGAGAAGCTCTCCCCCGAAGCAAGGGACGTCCTCGTCGAACTGGCAGCCCTCTACGAGGAAATGGGCAGGCTGGACGAGGCAATAGAGCGGATCATTGTCGTGCATAAAAGCGAACCCGAAGACGCGAGCATCAACAACTTCTACGGCTATCTTCTGGCCGTTCGGGGTGACAACCTCGATTTCGCCGAAGAGCTCGTCAGAAAGGCCCTCGGCGAGGATCCGGGGAACGGATACTACCTCGACTCACTTGGCTGGGTGAAGTTCAGGAAGGGTGAGTTCCCTGTCGCCCTCGAGATACTTCTCGGCGCATCCGAGATCGTGGATGACGATCCGGTGATCTGGGAACATATCGGAGATACATACATGGAACTCGATCAGCCCGAGCTGGCGCTCGAGTCGTACAACCGTTCGGCGGAGGTGGATCCGGACCGACCCATGATCGGGGACAAGGTGCGAGAGGCGCGGAGCGCGGCTTCCGGGGCGGAGAAGAAAGTTGAATAGGCTGTCCGGAATCCTTCTGATCCTCCTTGTCGCGGTTTCGTGCGCGGATTCGCCGCCCTCCGGTGAACCTCTTCCTTCAGACGACGGTGCGCTCGCCGCACTCTTTCCGCCTCAGGCATCTGTCTCCGACGCTCAATTCGAGATCATGGCCCGCGTGAGACTTGATCTGCCAAAGTACCGGGTAAAGGGTACATGCGCTATATTCCGGTCTCCCGACGGTTCCGTGCAGATAGATTTTGTCCATTCGAGCCTTTTCGGCTCTTACAGGGAAGATGCCTCGATCTTCGTCACCTCCGATTCGATCGCGATCCAGGACCACGAAAGAGGAATATTCCGCGGAAGCGGCGAGACACTCGCTCACCTTTCGGAACATTTCGAGTTCGATATCGTACCGGAAGATGTGATCGTTTTCATGCTGCTCGGCACTCCGGTCCTCGAAGATCTGGTCGATGCCCGGTTGTCCGTTTCGGACGGGAAATGGGTCATCGAGGGGCAGTGGAGGGAGCGGCAGTTGAGGATCGAGGGTGAGGAGGGGCGAGGCCCGGCATTGCTGAGGATATGCTCTGTTGACGGAAAAGGATGTTACGAGGCAAGATACAGGTACGAATCAGGCGTCCGGTTCGGAGGCTATCCTGAGAAGATAGTCTGTGAGAGAAAGGGCGGCAGTGAGAGGCTCTCGCTGACTGTAGAGTCCGTCAGCAGGGCCGGGGGGACAGGGCTGTAAAAAAAATGACATTGAATTGGAACAAGTCCGGTTCAGCGGGGTAACAGACGATGAAGGACAAGGAAAAGGGAGACGAAGGTTTGAACTTGCATGAGCCGCTAAAGGGGAACCGCCAGAGGTTCTCAGAGAAGACCGATGAGGAGTTGATCCTGCTGGTCCAGGAGGGCCAGAACCAGGCGTACGACATACTCGTCGGAAGGTACAAGAACCGTCTGTACTCATATCTGTACAGGCTTCTCGGGAACGAGAGCGAGGCGGAGGAATTCGCCCAGGAAGCTTTCGTCAGGGCTTACATGCACGCGGACAAGTACAAGACGATCGCGAGGTTCTCGACATGGCTCTATACGATAGCGACAAACCTCGTGAGAAACAGGATAAGGAATATCAAAAGAAGGCCGAGGACGATCAGCATGTGGGCAGAGGACAGTGGCGGGGAGGATGGAAGATGGGTCGACATCAAGGATGATGGGCCCAATCCGGAGGATACCATGGACCAGAAAAAACTCCAGGAACTGATCCAGAAGGCCATAGAGAAGATACCTTCCAGGTACCGCCCGTCATTTGTCCTCAGAGAGATCAACGGGTTGAGTTACGAGGAGATCGCGGCGACGACCGGGCTGAAGCTCGGTACGGTCAGGTCGAGGATCAACCGCGGAAGGATGCACTTCAAGAAGGCGGTTTCGCCTCTTCTTGGTAACGATCTGAGATTCAAGGGGAACTGACATGAGATGCAGTACAGCAAGGGATTACTTCTGCCGGAACCGTGACGGTTCGCTCGACGAATCCGAGAAGATGCGTCTCCAGGAGCACTTGAACGAGTGCCCTGAATGTGCCAGCTTCTGCGGCGAAATGGATGGATGCCTTGAGATGCTCGGCGATCTGGGCGAGATCGAGGTATCGGAGAACTTCGAGTGGAACCTCAAGCGCAGGATCGCGATGGAGAAATCGAAAGCGATGCGGAGCCGGGTCGCTGCCGATGTTGGTGGATGGGTCTGGGGTTCGAAATTTATTGCCGCTACAGCCGCGACGCTCATAATAGCGCTTGCCGGGGCGTGGATGCTGGCGGGAAATGACCCGGATGATCTGACAGCCGGAGAGAGACTGGCGCAGGAGTCGGTCAGGACCAGTGCTCCGAGGCAGGAGGGTGCGGTGCGTTTCACGCAGACGGGGTACCCCGCGGGAATCCGGTATGTCTCCGACGACTATCTCGGAGAGGGTGCGCTCGGGGAGAACTCGAGACAGCTGCCCTTCAATATGGCTTCGGATCCGAGGATGGATTATCTGCTGAGGGAAAACGAACTCCTCAGACGGCAGATCGAGGCCCTGAAATTACAGAATGCCTATATGCAGAGGCTTCTCGTGAAGCAGCGGGCCATCGGCAGAAGCGGAAAAAGGTAGACTGGAAGGTCATTTCTATGAGCTCCATCAGGCGCTTCCCGGCGGAAGCGCCTTTTTTCTTGCCCGTTTCTGCGTATGTCCGTATGTTTCTACGCAGGAGGTAGATATGAGATTCAGATCGCTGACTGCAGCATTGCTGATATGTGTCGTATTGCTGGTTCCATCCTGCGGGAAAATATCGATCTTCGTCCCGCCGGGTTCTTACAGCCAGATCGTCCTCGTCACCGAATCCGGTGAACCCGGAGGCCGGAACGATGATATGATCAAGGTCCTGCAGCATCCGATCGATTACTATTCCAAACTTGAGATCCAGTTCAGGCTCCGCATGGTCTCCGCGTACGACTTCGACAAGGAACCTCCCACGAAAAACATGGTCATATTCGGCGTTGTCCGGGAAGGACGTACCGGCCAGATCATCGAGAACTTTATCGGGACAAACAGTGTGAGAAAGGTCCTCGAGGGAAAGAGTCACGTATTCAAGAGGATGGACTATCCTGTAAAGGGACAGCTTACCGTAATCGTCACCGCTTCGTCGCCGGAGAAGCTGCGTAAGGTGACCGAGGAGAACGGGCAGCTGATCCGGGATATCATTGAGACGGCGAACAGGGAAAGGCTGAGGGAAAATCTTCTGCTCAGGGAGGATACCGAGACAGCCCGGGACCTGAAGATAAAATACGGGTTCACCATGCGGATACCGGATGAGTACAGGGTGATCAGGGACTGGGGTGATCTTCCGGGGATCGAGATCATGAGGGACTACCCGCACAGGGGAATCACGATATCCTGGCACTCATGGGACAAGAAGACCCTGGCGACGGCCGATTCCACGATGCTCTATGATTTCCGCTCGAAAGTCGTATACAGGATCCACGACAAGGAAGTCATGCGCCCCGAACTCGTCTCATGGAGCTTCGGCGAATTCGGCCCGTACGGCGCCGTCAGGATGGACGGTTACTGGGAGAGCAGTGTTGACATGTATGGTGGACCGTTCATCTGCTTCTTCATCCACGACAGGGTAAGGGCGAAGATATGGATGATCGACTGTCTCGTCTACGCACCCGGATTCAACAAGCATACACTTCTCAGGGAAGCCATCGCCGTGGCCGAGTCCTTCAGGGTGAACTGACCGCCGGGGTGCCGGCCTTACTGCACTTGACAGGGGAATGCAGCCTCTGATAGCCTGACAGCCGTATCGAGACCGATTGGAAGGGCTGAATATGAACGAAGATCTCAGTGCCGAGATAAAACTGCTGCAGGACAAATACGACAGGGCCCCGGAGTCGAGGATATTCGCGCCACTTGCCGATGCTTGCCGTAAGAAAGGTCATGTGGACAGGGCGATCGAGCTCTGCGAAAAGGGCCTCGAGGGATATCCTGACTACGCGAGTGCGCATGTCATCCTCGGGAAATGTTTCTATGACAAGGGCGCGACCGAACGTTCGCGAGCCGAATTTGAGCGTGTGATCGAGATCGACCCGGAAAACATGGTCGCTCTGAAGTTCATGGGAGACATACTGATGTCCGAAGGAGACAGGGACGAGTCGATAGCATACTATCGCCGTATCCTGGCGATAGATCCGACAAATGAAGAGGTCTCCGGGAAACTGAAAGGGATGGAGAACGAATTCCGCGAGAGAGAGATCGATCTCGATGATTCGGGGACTGTCAGGAAAGCCGGGCAGCCCGGTGAACTGGCCACGATGACACTTGCCGGTATATACGCCGCACAGGGTTACTACAACAAGGCGCTGAAGATCTATAATGGGATACTTGATACTGAACCGGACAATAAAGAAGCTTCCGAGATGGTCGGAAAGATCGAGGAGATGATAGAATCCTCGAACAGGGAACTGGAAGAGACATTCGACGAAGAAGTGATGTCGATATCGATAGATGATATCAGCGATGATATGCTGGAGAATACAGCCGGTCCGGGTACAAGCTCTCCAGAAGAAACGTCGGAGCAGGAAGTGGATGAGAAAGAGGGTGACGTGAGGGTGCCCGATGGTTCAGTCCTCGGCGACGAGGACGAGCTCGAGGCGGTAGCGCGGGAACTGGAAGAAGCCGACCGAAGGGATACTCCGGAGGAGGAACCTTCCGATGGAGCTCCCCGCAAGGGCGCCGCCAGGGAAGGGATGGACAACTTCAGGCAATGGCTCCAGGGGATTCAGGACGATCCCGAGGATGACAAGCAGTAAATGGAAGGATGACCTTGGCAGATACAAGCGATTTCAGAAACGGTCTCGTCCTCAGGATGGAAGGACAACTCTATTCCATCGCGGAGTTCCAGCACGTCAAGCCCGGCAAGGGCCCGGCGTTCGTAAGGACAAAACTGAAGAAGATCCCCGAAGGGGCGGTCATCGACAAGACCTTCAGGGCCGGGGAAAAGATAACCACGGTACGGGTTGAACGGCACACCTACCAGTATCTGTACAAGAGCGATGATCTCTACTACGTGATGGACACCGAGACCTACGAACAGTTCCCGCTCACACAGGGCCTGCTCGAGGATCTGCTCCCTTATCTCAAGGAGAGTATGGAGATATCTGTCCTGCTCGATGGCGAGACGCCCATCGCCGTGGAACTTCCCACATTTGTCGAACTCGAAGTGTCCGAGACGGAACCCGGCCTGAGGGGCGATACCGCACAGGGCGGTTCGAAGCCGGCAAAGCTCGAGACCGGAGCTACAGTGACCGTACCACTGTTTATCGAGACGGGCGACAAACTGAAGATAGACACGAGGACCGGTAAGTACATAGAGCGGGTATAATGGCATTGTCAGACAGGATAAGAAAGCTGATCGGGATTCTCAGGGAAGAGGACCTCGACGAGATAGAGGTAAGGACCTGGTTCTCAGGAATCAGGGTCGTCAGGCGCAGGAGCGTCTCTTCCGTCGCCTCTATGGAACCGGCCCGCGAGGATCCGCCGGCAGAAGCGGTACCCGAGGCGAAGACCCCGGAGCCTGAAACGCCCGCTGTGGAACCTCCCGCCGTGGAAGAAGGGTTCGAAGAGATCGTCTCCCCGATGGTCGGGACTTTCTACAGGTCCGCCGGTCCGGAGATGGATGCGTTCGTCAGCGAGGGAAGCAGAGTGGAAACGGGCCAGGTGCTCTGCATCATCGAAGCGATGAAACTTATGAACGAGATCGAGGCGGAGAAAACCGGAGTGATCCGCAAGGTCCTCGTTGAGAATTCTCAGCCCGTGGAGTTCGGCCAGCCTCTTTTTCTGGTGGAATCGGCCTGATCCTTGCAAAAAACCTTCCGGCAGACCGGAATCGCGATGATTTCGGATTCAGCACATAACAAGTTGATTAATAATGCGATAACTCCAATCGGCGGGCTGTTGCCGGTTCCGTGTGTCGCTTAAGGGAAGGTGTACTGGATGAACATCAAGAGCATCCTCGAGGCAATGATCGCAAAAGGCGGCTCCGATCTCCATCTGAAGGCGGGTCTTCCACCGGTGACGAGGGTCGACGGAAACCTGATACATCTCGATTTTGACAGGCCCTCTCCCAAGGATATGGAAGAGATAGCCGATCAGATCCTTACGCCGCCCCAGAAGGATCGCTTCAAAAATACCCGTGAAGTCGATTTTGCATTCGGTGTCTCGGGCCTCGCCAGGTTCAGGGCCAACTTCTACGTTCAGCGAGGATCGATAGCCATGGTCTTCAGGCACGTCCCCGTCGAGATCAAGTCGGTCGACGAACTCGACCTTCCAGATATACTGAAGGATCTAGCGAAGAAACCGAGAGGTCTGATGTTCGTTACCGGAACGGTAGGAAGCGGAAAGTCGACGACCCTCGCCGCGATGGTCAGGGAGATAAACGAAAATGCCAACAAGAACGTCATCACGATCGAGGACCCGATAGAGTTCCTTCATCAGGACAAGAAGAGCATCATCAACCAGCGCGAGATAGGGAGCGACACATCGTCCTTCCACGAGGCGCTGCGTCACATCCTCAGGCAGGACCCGGATGTGATCCTGGTAGGAGAGATCCGTGATGCCCTGACAATGGAGATCGCCCTCATGGCTGCCGATACGGGCCATCTCGTGCTTTCCACACTGCATACGATCGATGCTACCCAGACGATCAACCGCGTTATCTCTTTCTTTCCGCCTCACCAGCATCAGGAGATCAGGTATCTTCTCTCCTCGACGCTGCAGGCGGTCATCTCACAGCGCCTCATTCCCGTCAAGGAGGGCAAGGGCAGGGTACCCGCAGTGGAAATTATGGTTGTAACATCCACTATACGCGAGTATATTATTGACCCTGAAAAGGCACCCATGATCTCACAGGCGATCAGGGAGGGAGTGACGTCGCACGGGATGCAGAGCTTCGACCAGTCACTGATGCAGCTTCTCAGCAATGGGCGCATCAGCATGGAGGAGGCACTGAAGAACAGCTCCAACCCGCACGAGTTCGCCTTGCGTCTTAAAGGTATCCATGCCACGAGTGATAAGACCTGGGATACCTTCGAGGGTGCCGAGACGACCGGTGGCACACCCATCGGCGAACTCTAGAACGGGTCGATGTACAATAAGATTCTTATAGCCGCCAGGGGCGAGATCGCCCTGCGGATCATACGTGCCTGCAGGGAACTGGGTATCAGGACGGTCGCCGTGCATTCGGAGGCTGACACTGAATCTCTCCATGTCAAGTTTGCCGATGAGGACGTGTGCATCGGCAATGCCCAGCCCGTCGAGAGCTATCTCAACATCCCCCGGCTCATAGCCGCAGCCGAGATCACCGGTGCCGACGCCGTTCACCCCGGATACGGATTTCTTGCCGAGAGCCCTTACTTCGCCGAGGTCTGCATGTCCTGCAAGCTGGACTGGATCGGGCCCGCGCCATCGCTGATGGAGAAGATGGGGCACAAGTCAGAGGCCAGGAGGCTGATGAACGAGGCGGAGCTTCCGATCATTCCTGGCAGCGATGGCATCGTCGAGGGGGAGGAGATCGCGTTGAAACTCGCCGGCCAGATCGGCTATCCCGTCATGATCAAGGCGGTTGCGGGCGGAGGCGGCAGGGGTATCAGGATCGTACGCGGAGTCGACGAACTCTCCTCGCTTTTCCACGCTGCCGGAGCCGAGGCCGAGGCAGCTTTCGGTGATGGCGGCCTCTACCTCGAGAAATATCTCGAGACCACCAGGCACATCGAGGTCCAGGTGTTCGGCGACGGGAAGGGCAGGGCAATCCATCTGCGCGAGCGTGAATGCAGCATCCAGAGAAGGCACCAGAAACTGATCGAGGAATCGCCCGCTCCCGGGATACCCGAGGAGATACGGGACAGGATACTCGACTACGCGGTAAGGGGTGCTGAATATGTCAGGTACGGGTCACTCGGAACGGTGGAGTTCCTTGTCGACCCCGAAGAAAACGTATACTTCCTCGAGATGAATACGAGGGTCCAGGTCGAGCACCCGGTGACGGAGATGGTCACCGGAGTCGACCTGATCAAGGAGCAGATAAGGCTCGCCTCGACCGGTGAGAGCCCGCTGCTCGACAGGCACCCCGACGTGACCGGCCATGCGATCGAATGCCGGATCAACGCCGAGGATCCGGAGAAGAGTTTCAAGCCCTCCCCCGGGCTCATTACCTTCTATCATCCCCCGGGAGGTCCGGGCGTCAGAGTGGATTCGCATCTCTACGCGGGGTACACAGTGCCCCCGTACTACGATTCTCTTCTTGCCAAGATCATAACGTGGGGTGAGACGAGGGAAGAAGCGAGGGTACGGATGATCAGATCGCTCGAAGAGTGCGTGATCGAGGGTGTACCAACGACGATTCCCTTTCACCTGTGGATCCTGCGTCACGAAAAGTTCATAAGCGGAGATTTCGATACCTCTTTCATTGACAAGGCAGGCCGATGAGCTCGATACCGGGCGGACTCCGATTTTACGCCACTGCCGGAGAGGCAGCGGGGGAGAGTTATCACGGAGCGATAGTCGTAGTGATCGATGTCCTCAGGGCAACCAGTACTATACTGGCCGCCCTGGAAAACGGAGCCGCGAGGGTCCTTCCGGTGGAGAGCATAGAGACGGCCACGCGGCTGGTCAGTCTATCTGACAGGGGCGACAAGCTTCTTGCCGGAGAGCAGAAGGGCCTGCCGATCGAAGGGTTCGACCTGTTCAACTCACCCTCCGAGCTTGACAGGGAGACTATAGGGGGCAGGACGATAATACTCGCTACCTCGAACGGCACGCCCGCGATAGCGGCGGCCGCTTCCAAGGCGGGCAGGCTGATCGTATGTTCGATCCTCAACGTTGACGCCGTCGCCGAGGAGCTCTCCGGTCACGGCGACATAGTCATCATATGCAGCGGAAATAACGGCAGGATCGCCGGTGAGGACCTCCTCTGCGCCGGACTTCTTCTCGGTGCTCTGACGCCACAGGCAGATACGTCCATTCTTGACGATTCCGCATCCATAGCGCTGATCATGGCCGAAAGGTATGGCGACGACATCGAAGGTTACCTGCGCTCGACGGACAGGGGCAGGCAGCTGATCAAACTCGGATACGGGAAAGATATCGAATATTGCTCCCGCAGGGGCAGTATCAGGAAGGTCCCTGAACTCCTGCAGGGACTCATCGAGCCCTGATACAGAGGGCTTATCCAGGAAGAACCGCGCTATGCACGAGAAAAATCCCGGAGAGACGGCTGTTGTTCTCAGGATAATCGATGCCAACATCAACAGGTGCGCGGAAGGGATCAGGGTCATCGAGGAGATCGCGAGGTTTGCGATCGGGGACGAGCAGCTCACCCGGATCGTCAAGGATATGCGCCACGAGATAAGGGCTCTGTCAGGCCTTTTCCCGGCCGATGTAACGAATTTCCGCGACAGCGCCGGGGATGTGGGGGGCAGGTTCTCCACTCCATCGGAGGAGAAGAGGGAATCACTGGACGCGACGGCGCGCGCAAATTTCTTCAGGGTGGAGGAAGGGCTGCGGGTAATCGAGGAATTCGGCAAACTCGCCGGTTCCGAGGGAGGCCGGAGAGCGAAGAGTCTGCGCTTCAGGGTCTACGAACTGGAGAAGGCGATGATCGCGGCCGGTCCGGCCGGCCTGCCTTTTCCGGAGTCTCCCTTTCTCTATACCTTCATCGACAGGTCGATAGTTCCGACTGACGAGGTGCCGGATACCACCGCCGCCCTCGTGGAGGGCGGGAGCGGAATGATCCAGTACAGGGCCAAGGATATATCTCTCTCGGAGATGAGGCGCGATCTGGCAGCCGCGATCCCCATCGCGGAGAAGGCGGGGATACCTCTGATAGTCAACGATCTCCCCGAACTGGCGGCGGAGACCGGTGCAGGAGGGGTCCACCTCGGAGCTTCCGACGCCGATCCTTCCGAGGCCAGAGCGATCCTCGGCCCGGCTCGCATCATCGGGCTGAGTGTGCGCAGCGCCGCCGATATCGACTCGGCTCCGCTGGACGACCTGGATTATATCGCAGTCGGGGCGGTCTTTCCGACAACGACGAAGGACGACGCGGTCATCGCGGGGATCGATGCGCTTGTATCCGCGAGGAACTCGACCTCCCTTCCGATCGTCGCTATCGGCGGGATCGGGATCGATAATGCCCGGAGCGTTCTCGATGCCGGAGCGGACGGGCTCGCCGTCATCTCTGCCGTCCTGAAGGGAGACACGGTCAAAAACTGCTTTACCTTCCGCGAAATCATTGATAGAAAAAGGGAAGAAAGGGATGGCGCTTGAGAAAACGGTTTATGTAACCGGTGCCAGCATAAAGTTATTCTGTATTTTACATCGATGGAGACAGGGTGCCAGGGAAGAAAAATATAGCTGTCGGTCTTGTGCTGCTGATCGTTGCGGTGTTTATCGGTGCCGCGTTGCGGTCGTACAATATCGATGATACCATCTCGATGAATGTGAAGAACACCTGCGGGCCGGTCGGCCATCTGCTTGCCAGCGGTCTGAGGTGGGTGTCCGGCGCACATTTCTCCTGGGTCGTGCCGCTGATCCTCCTGTATGCCGGTGTGGTTACTATCTCGGGCCGCCTCCTTTCGGAGCGGAAACGGCCCATGATCCTTGCAGGCCTGCTCACACTGATCCTCACCGCCATTGCCGCCTGGGTTGATGCGCCGG
>DAOVNN010000145.1 GCA_030630165.1 Candidatus Krumholzibacteriota bacterium | reverse complement strand
TGAGGCTGAGGCAGGGCGTGGGACGCCTGATCAGAAGGAGAGACGACCGCGGAGTGGCGGTCCTGATGGATCCCCGTCTTGGAACGAAGTCGTACGCACCGACAGTCCTGTCGTCTCTACCCGTGCAGGCAAGGCATGTTTCATCGGCCGGCGATGCCGCGGACTCGGCGGCTGACTGGTTCGAGGAAGACGGGATGTAAATACGAGGTTACAGCTTCCGGCGGGCCATTTACGGTTGCCAGAGGGACCTGGATGGTGTAGAGTGGTTCCCGTTCCACAAAGTGGGACGTTGCGATTTAAAACATATTATTACAGCATGTTACACAAATAATCGAAACCTTGTTCGGAGGTAGTCAATAATGAACGCGGATGTAATCAGAGCGCCCCGCGGCAGCGAGATCACCTGCCAGGGATGGTTCCAGGAAGCGGCCATGAGGATGCTGATGAATAACCTCGATCCCGAGAACGCGGAGAATCCAGCGGAGCTGGTCGTCTACGGGGGAACGGGGAAGGCGGCGAGGAACTGGGACTGCTACCACGCCATCGTCGACACCCTCAAGCGCCTCGGTAATGACGAGACCCTTCTCGTCCAGTCCGGCAAGCCGGTCGCCGTCTTCCCGACCCACGAGGGAGCGCCGCGCGTGCTGATCGCCAACTCCCTCCTTGTTCCCAAGTGGGCCACCTGGGAGCACTTCTGGGAGCTCGAGTCGAAGGACCTGATGATGTACGGCCAGATGACGGCCGGTTCGTGGATGTATATCGGTACGCAGGGAATCCTGCAGGGGACATACGAGACATTCTCCGAGTGCGCGAGGCAGCACTTCGGGGGGACCCTCGCCGGAAGGTTCGTTCTCTCCGGTGGACTCGGCGGGATGAGCGGCGCCCAGCCCCTTGCAGTGACTATGAACGGTGGCGTCTGTCTTATAGTCGAGGTCGATCCCGAGCGGATCAAGAGACGCCTCGAGACGAAATACTGTGATGTGATGGAGACCGATCTCGACAGCGCGCTCGCGAAGGCCGCCGAGGCGGTAAAGGCGAAAAAACCTCTATCGATAGGGCTTGTCGGGAATGCGGCCGACGTATTCCCCGAACTCGCGAAAAGGGACGTCGTCATCGATGTCGTCACGGACCAGACCTCCGCGCACGATCCTCTCAACGGTTACGTGCCTAGAGGATATACACTCGAGGAGGTCGCCGGGCTGAGGAAGAGCGACCCCGACAGGTACATCAAGGAGGCGATCGAATCGATCGTTCTCCACGTCCAGGGGATGCTGGATCTACAGGCTAAGGGATCGATCGTATTCGACTACGGCAACAATATCCGCGGACAGGCGGAGACCGGCGGTCTGAAGAACGCCTTCGATTTCCCGGGATTTGTACCAGCCTTTATCCGGCCGATGTTCTGCACCGGCAAGGGGCCGTTCCGCTGGATCGCCCTCTCGGGAAAGAAGGAGGACATCTGGAGGACCGACGATCTTATTCTCGAGATGTTCCCCGAGAACGAATCTCTCTGCAGGTGGATCAGGATGGTCCGCGAGCAGGTTGCCTTCCAGGGCCTGCCGTCGAGGATATGCTGGCTCGAGTACGGCGAGAGGGAGAGATTCGGCCTGGCGATGCATGACCTGGTGGCCAGCGGTGAGATAAGCGCGCCGATCGTCATAGGGCGCGATCATCTCGACAGCGGATCGGTCGCGTCGCCCTACCGGGAGACCGAAGCGATGAAGGACGGCAGCGATGCGGTGGCTGACTGGCCGATCCTCAACGCCCTGCTCAATGTCTCGAGCGGAGCGGCCTGGGTCTCGGTCCATCACGGGGGCGGTGTGGGCATGGGATTATCGATCCACGCGGGTATCGCCGTGGTGGCCGATGGAACGCCGGAAGGCCGTATAAAATTAGCGCGTTGCCTCAATAATGACCCTGGCACAGGAGTTGCAAGACACGCCGATGCCGGCTATACGATAGCCGTTGAAAAAGCGAAAGATGCAGGGCTCGACCTTCCGATGCTGGGAAAATGATTACCCTTCCGCATCGGCTGGTCCGGAACGGTTCGAAACAGGATACCTCTTTCGCGACACACGATTTATGCAATTTGCCCGCGCTGTGGCGGGAATGTGGTTCGATTATGCAAGGAGTGGCGCTTGCCTGAGACCGTCGATCTGATGCTCCTGGGCGCCGGACAGCTGATAACCTGTCGAAGCGGCGAAAAGGGACCACGGAGGGGTAGAAATCTTGCCGATCCGGGCCTGGTGACAGGCGGCGCTCTGGCCGTATCCGCCGGACGTATAGTCGCGGCGGGCACCGAGGAAGAGGTAAAGACGGCCGTCAAGGGCTCAGAAGTCACTTCAACGATAAACGCCGATGGCCGGGTCGTCATGCCCGGCTGGGTCGATCCTCACACCCACGCGGTATTTGCCGGCTATCGGGCCGACGAGTACGAGGCGAGGATCAGGGGAGACAGCTACCTCGAGATCGACAAGCGCGGCGGAGGGATCAAGCGTTCCGTCAGGGAAGTGCGGGAGACCGGCGAGGACCGGCTGTTCGAGAAGAGCAGGCGGCGGATCCTCAAGATGCTCGAGCAGGGCGTCACGACGATCGAGATAAAGAGCGGCTACGGGCTCGATATCGAGAGCGAGATGAAACAGCTGCGGGTGATCGCGCGCCTCGGCGCGGAAACACCTCTCGACGTGGTAGCGACCTTTATGGGTGCTCATCACAAGCCGTCCGGCGGCAGCGATGACGATAAGTACGTCGACATCCTTATCGACGAGATGATGCCGGCGGTGGCGGAAGCGGGACTCGCGAAGTACATAGACGTATTCTGCGAGAAAGGTGTATTCGACGTGGAAGAGACGAGGCGGATACTCGAGGCGGGAAAGGGGCACGGCTTTGGCCTCAAGGTCCACTCCGACGAGATCCATGCGCTCGGCGGGACCGAGCTCGCCGTCGAGATGGGGGCCGTATCGGTCGAGCATCTGACGAAGGTGACAGCGACAGGGATAGCGGCCCTGGCGGGAAGCCGGACGATGGCGGTGCTGCTGCCGGCGACCTCGTTCGGGCTGGCTTCGAGGCATTACGCGCCCGCAAGGGAGATGATCGACTCCGACGTAGCGGTCGCCCTTTCGACTGATTTCAATCCGGGGAGCGCGCCGTCTCATTCGATGCCGCTCGCCGTTTCAATAGCCTGTTCACAGATGGGGATGGTTCCGGCGGAAGCGATCGTCGCGGCGACTTTCAACGCAGCGTGCGCCGTGGGGATGGAGGATGAAGTGGGGTCGCTGGAAGCGGGCAAGAAGGCGGATTTTGTGATCTACGACGTAGAGGACTATCGCGAGATACCGTCCCGTGCCGGTGAAAACCACGCTGCCGTCGTCTTCAAAGAAGGCTCAGTGGTCTGGGAACTCCAGGGGTACAGGGAGAGAAGCGAGGTCGGGTTGTGAGCAAGTCCAGTCAGCTGAGGAACAAGGCTCAGATCTTCCTGAAGAAGGGGAAGACCAGTGACGCCATCGAGGCGTACAAGAAACTCCTCCAGGTAGAGACACGCAATCCGAATCTATACAACGAACTGGGCGACATCTACCTCAGGGCCGAGGATCGTATCCAGGCCGTCTTGTCGTTCGAGAAGGCAGTGGACAATTACGAGAAGGTCGCTCTCTACAATAACGCGGTAGCGGTCTGCAAGAAGATACTCAGAGTCGTTCCCAACAGGCTCGAATCGATATTCAAGCTCGGAGAGCTGAAGGCCAAGCAGAAGTTCAACGGCGAAGCGTCGAGTCTGTTCATCCAGTACTTCGACATGATCACCGCCGACGAGGGAGAAACGAGGTCGGAGACGGTCCTCCCGAAGGTGGAATCGGTGCTCGAGCTGGTGCCGGATGACGACGAACTCCACGCGAGGGCCGCCGAGGTCCTCACGCAGGTCGGACTCAAGATCCCAGCGGCGGAATTATTCGCCCGCCTTATCGTGCGGAGCGTCGGCAGCGGTGACGAAGACAAGACAGATTCCTACCGTGGCAGCCTCGACCTGCTTCGGGAATCACTGAGCGCCGATGAGCAGGCCAGGATCGAGGAGATCCTCGCCGAATGTATTAAGATGGATGATGGTGGAGATGATGACGACGAGCCCGATCTGACGGTAGAGGAGATCGATACGACCGCGGCCGCGGAGGCTGTGGGGAGCGATCCAGTAGATACTGCGCAGGAGCCGGTGGTGAAGGAAGTCCCGGTGGTGGAAGAAACTCCGGCAGCGGAAGCGTCGCCGCAGGTTGAGTACGAGATCCCCGCCGAACCTCAAGCTGAGGCAGTACAGGAATCCGAGATACCGGTAGAACCGGCGGCGGCACCTGTCGTGGAAGTCGCTGAAGCGCCGGTGGTGGCAGAGGAGCATGTGACGGAAAGTGAATCGGGCGCTACTCCCATGAAAAACGGTCTGTCCGATATCCTCGAGGCCGAGGATGCCGCGAACGAGGCTGTCACGGTCGATTCGAAGAAACTCGTTGAGGAGATCACGAGTGACGTCGAAGAGAATGATTTCAGGAGTCACTACGATCTTGGGATGGCTTATATCGAGATGGCCCTTTATAACGAGTCGATCAAGGAATTGCAGATATCGTCGAGGTCCGAACAGCTGCAGCTGCGCAGCCTCGAGATGATCGGACACTGTTTTCTGCTGCTGGAAAATCCGCGCCTTGCCGTCAAGCAGCTCAACCGCGGGCTGGAAATAGCGATGAATACAGGTGGGGACAACCTCGGTATCCACTATAACCTCGGCCTTGCCTACGAAGCACTGGAAGAGAACGACAAGGCCAGAGAGCATTTCGAGGAAGTCTACATAGTCGATGTGTCCTTCCGCGAGATATCGGACAAGATGAAGAAGTACAGCACAGTAAGCTGAAAGAACCGGATGAACTCCATTTCTTCCTGCGACCTTCACATACATTCCTGCTATTCAGACGGGGCGATGACGCCGGCAGCCATAGTACGCACAGCTGCCGATGCGGGTCTTGCCGCCCTGTCGATCACCGATCATGACACAGCCGCCGGACAGGCTGAAGCAATCGAGGCGGGAAAGGCGCTGGGGGTAGAGATCGTCACCGGAATCGAATTCAGCGTAAAGGAAGAAGAACTCGACATCCATATACTCGGATACTGTGTCGGTCTGGCGGACACGAGATTATCCGCCGTCCTCGAGGATCTCGAGAGGGGCAGAGCAGCGCGCGCTGAAAAGATCGCCGCGAAGTTCCATGACCTTGGTCTGCCGGTGACTTTCGAGGAGATAATGGCCGACGCCGGGGCCGGGACGGTGGGAAGGCCGCATGTCGCAAGGGTCCTTATGAGGAAGGGGATCGTGGCCGAGTTTCAGGAGGCGTTCGACAGGTTCCTCGGGTACGGCGCGGCATGCTATGTCCCCAAGAAGGTTCTGCCTCTGGAGGATGTCATCTCGGTCGTAAAGGGATCGGGAGGCGTAACCGTATGGGCGCATCCGGGGGCCAATATAAGGAAGAAGAAGCTTCGCGACCGCATTTTCGGCAGCGGCGTGGATGGGGTCGAGGTCTGGCATCCCAACCACACGGAGGAGATCTCGAGACTCGCCGTCAGAGAAGCTGACAGACGCGGACTGGTCTGCACAGGCGGATCCGACTATCATTTCGATGAGGCGAAAAAGGCAGCTATCGGCGAAATCCAGGTACCTTACGACTCTGTCACGGCGCTTCGCAGTCGCGCATCGGGACTTTCGGCTTGACCGGCAGGCATACTCCACCACAATATCCCTCTATGGCACGTCTGACGAATACGCTTCGGCTCCCCTTCGCGGGGGTGTTGTTTATAACTGTCGCCCTTGGCGCGGTGTTTTTCCAGGCTGAATGCCGCTGTGAAGCGTCCAGGTATGGAGGAGCATATCTTTCAGCCGCGGGTGACACGCTCGCCCTCCCCGGCGAGGTCTTCGTCATCACTGCCGAGGAACTCACCAGATATGATATCAATACTATAGAGGACATCATCGAGCACCTTCCCGGAGTCAGCGTTCTGCAGAACGGCCCCCCGGGATCGAGGACCCGCTATACGGTAGACGGGAGGACCATCGGGGGGATGACCCTGCTCGTCAACGGAGTGCCGTACAACGATCCGTACAATGAGGACCCGCTGGCGAGGTTCCTCACTCTATCGAGGGTGCGCTGGATCGAAGTGATCTACTCCTGTTCGCCTTCGCTGATGGGCAGGGCCTCGTCGGGAGGTGTGATCAATATCGTCATTGAAGAGGGCGGACGAATGCCGCCGGTCGCGGCCGGCGATTTCACGTGGGGCGCGAACGGCCGTAAATCGCGCAAGGCGTGGTTCTCGTCACCCGATGCCTTCATCAATGGTACGATCGCATACGACGAGTATATGCAGGGCTTTTTCGAGTCTGTTGTCGATGACCCGACTGCCCTGGTCGGTGAGTACAACTCGAGATCGGTCATGCTCGACCTGACGCTGAAGGGGAAGGCGGGCGACAGGGTCCTGGTCCGGCTCAGGACATTCGAGGATACCTACAGTGGAACGAGGAACTGGCCCTACTACCACGGCGCGGTGTATCCTCCGGAGAGTGTCAGGAACAGCGGACTCGATTCGGAGATCAGGTATGTGAGGAGCGGCGTCGAGGTATCGCTGAGGCAGCGGATGGTAGAGATGAGAAGGAGGGCCGGCCTGACCTCCGGACTGGTCTTCGGAGGAGCAGTCACATACCATGGCCTTGCAGGCTCGACTGCCGTGAAAGGCTTCGTCTCGGCGGAGCGAGCGGCGTTCGAGAATCGTATCTGGGACAACCCTTTCTCCCCCGATGTCGATCGTGCCGAAGGCGGCATCACTCTCGGCGGCGATGCCGGAGCCTTTCGCTGGAGAGGCGGGATCTCAGCGGGTACGATGACCGGATCAGGTTTCTACGCCGGGGGCGAGGCGGCTCTATCAAGGGGAAACAAGAGGGGCCTCTATCAGACTCTCATCGTTGCGAGGCGAGTTCGCACTCCGACCACAGAGGAGCTCTTCCAGCCCGACCTCGAGAGGCTTCCGAACGGCGACCCTCTGAACACGGCCGGCAATACGGGACTCGGCCACGAGACGTCAGACGAGATATCGCTCGGCCTCGGTTACGGGAC
>DAOVNN010000013.1 GCA_030630165.1 Candidatus Krumholzibacteriota bacterium | reverse complement strand
GTCATCGCCCTCCTGAGATCGATGTTCAGGCTCGGCCTGATCGACAGGGGCAGGCTGGACTACTGGAAGCTCTTTGCCTGGACCCTGGTGAGAAAGCCGAGGCTCTTTCCCCTGGCGATCACATTCTCCGTCTACGGACTGCACTTCAGAAGGGTTTTCCAGCCCCTGATAATGAAGTAATCTGCTGAGGGCATGCCTTGGGCGGAATGGCGATGATTTCCGCCCGCGGAAAATAATCGAAAAAAATACGATTTCGGGGTTGTTATTCAGGAAATTTATGGTATATTCCCCGCGAAACGGATGGATTCGGGATTGATTTGGTTCAGTGACCGAAAAAGACGATGAACGAGGCCTGTCTAGTTGATCTTCTCTATTAGGGGACTTGGTGTTATTCCGGAAAAATATCTGTTTGGTGTATTATTCGCTTGAAGCCTACTAGGAGGCTGTTGGTATGAAGATTTATGTAGGAAACATGTCTTTTGACACTGAAGAGAGCGATCTGAGGAAAGCTTTCGAAGAGCACGGATCGGTTGATTCCGTAGCCATCATCACGGACAGGGACACTGGTCGTTCGAAGGGATTCGGTTTCGTCGAGATGTCTGACGACACACAGGCTCAGGCAGCTATCGACACTATGAACGACAAAGAGTTCATGGGTCGTACGCTCAAGGTCAACAAGGCGCGTCCTCGCAATGACAACCGCGGCGGTGGCGGTGGCGGCGGCGGTCGTGGCGGCGGCGGTTTCGGTCGCGGCTACTAGAGCTTAAGCTCGAGAGTAACCGGCTGTTGCAGACAGGGCGGCGCCGGTCCAGATAAAGAGGGAAGCTGGATACCCGGCTTCCCTCGACCTTTTTCAGGACTGATGTGCTGGCTGGATCATCCCCCGTAAAGCCCCTCCAAAGTAATATCAACCGCGCGTACCGGCCGTGGTATAATAGATACGTGAAGACCACATCCCTGATACTGCTGATAAGTATGCTGTGCGGGGGAGTTTCCGCGCAGCTGCCGCCGAGACCGGACGAGTTCTTCGCCGGAATATATGCCGATGATTCCCGGACGATAGATTGTGTCAGCGGCCCGGCGGGCTCGAGTTTCGATATGATCGTATGGGGTTGGGTGCCGCTCGACAAGGGGCTGACATATGTCACCCTCCGATTCGATTTTCCCGCTAACCTTGCTCTGACCGGCCGTCCGGAGTTCAATGGCCTGGTGATCGATGTGATCGTCGTGGAGTACCAGGACGGCACGGTCGAGTGGACTATGCTCTTCTCGGAATGCCCTTCGGGGTGGATAGAGTTGTTCAGCCAGAAATCCGTGATACTCGACGCATCGAGATCCGACGTCCTGATAGTGGGGGACAACTCGATGATGAGGGACTGCGACTTTGTGCTGAACGACCTGGTGGTGTTGGGCGGCCTCGCAGTGAATGATCCCGGCTGTGGTTTCGTTTCAGTAGACGCTACCAGCTGGGGGATCATCAAGAGCCTCTTCAGACAGTATCACTAGCCGGGATCCATTCTCCTGATAACCGCTTGCAGATATACTCGAGGATCTCCCTGTCATCCCAGGAAAATGGACCTGGTTCGTGCGAGTCAATGTCGAGCTCGCCGACGATTTTCCCGTCGCTGAATATCGGCACGACGATCTTCGAGATGACGTCGGTCGCACAGGACAGATAATTCGTCACCTTCGACATGTCCTGGATGATGATCGTCTCTCCCGAGGAGGCGGCCTGTCCGCAGATACCCTTTCCGAAAGGTATCCTCACGTGCTCTGTCTCGGCGCCGATGAATGGCCCGAGCACGAGCTCTTCCTTGTCCGCATCCTCGACGAGGTAGAATCCTACCCAATCGTAATATTCGATCTCGTTCGCGAGAAGGGTGGTGATTCCTTCGAGCTTTCTCTCAAGCGAGCCGCTGGCCGCGAGAATTCTGTCTATGCCGGATCGGATCGATGCAAACAGTTCTTTCTTCTCATTCATCCGTTTTTCCCTCTGTTCGGTGTCTTAAATCCTCGGCTATTTACGCAATTGTCGTACCAGAATCGGTAGTGGAGCGGGTTTTAGCGGATGAGGATCATTTTCTTTGAATCGTTGAACGAGCCGGCCTCGATCCTGTAGAAATAAACACCTGAGGCAGCTGCTTCCCCGCCGTCACGGGCGCCGTCCCAGAAGGTCGAGCCCGTCCCCGCATCGAACTTTTCGTCGATAAGGTGCCTGACCGGCCGGCCGGTGACATCAAATATCCTTATCCTCACCCTCGATGCGAAGGGAATGTACCACCTTATCCTTGTTCCCGGGTTGAAAGGGTTGGGGTTGTTCTGATAGAGCTCCGCCGGCGCTATGGGAACCTCCATGTTGTCTGTCTCGAAGAGCATCTCCATTCCCAGGCCCCTGTCGAGATAGACTCGGTAGTTGTGGATCGACCCGGGCAGGACATCTTCATCGTGATAACCGTATCCGGTCATCCCGTCGATTACGGGGATCCTCACCAGTTCCCGGCAACCCTCAATGACATCGGGGCAGCGCAGGATGACAAACTCTCCCGTCTCATTGTGATCCGCGACGGTCCAGGACAGTTCGATTTCGGAAGGACGGGCCTCGGCCGCGTATTCTTCCACGATCCGGGGACCATCCTGCGGGTAATAGCTCCACACGTCGTAGATGCGAGGCCTTCCGGCGATGACGCTTGCCTGGATCCAGGCTGGTGCGTCGAGACAGCCGTCCGCCCATGTCGTCCAGATAGCCTCGGAGAAGGTTGACAGTGAATCGGACCATTCGGTAACCGGGACAGCCTCGAAACGGGCTTCGTCTATGGCTGGATCCCAGGTGATCCTGATGTCATAAAGCCCTTTGGCCAGTACCGTCTCTTCGAACTGGGTAGTCGATGAATACCAGGCGCGCGAGACATTCCTTCCCTCGATGAATAGGCCAAGGCTGAGGTTGCCGTGGCGACCGTCATGCCTTTCGGGAGGCGTCTCGGTCAGGCCGATCGCGTACTCCTTGCCCTTGTCCACGTCGATCCTGAACACCCAGGACCGGATTTCATCGAGTGGTTCCTCGCGGGTCGTGACCGCGGCTGAGATCCATGACACAAAGTCCGTACCGCGGAGATAGCCGTCGCGTGTTGTATGCCAGAAGACCTCGTTGATATTGACCCAGCTGTTGGGAGAGCTGGTCAGGCCGCTCATCCTGTCATGGTTCAGCATTGAATCGTAGGCCTGCGTAACGGCGTAATGAAAGGTCATCGAATCGATCAGGTGTCCGTCGGTAACGTCGAGGGTGGCCGTATACATGCCGCCTTCACCGTCCCTTGTGATCCACCGGTAGGTATCTCCGTCGCGGATAAACCGCGGATCATCGAAGTGCCAGGCCAGCTCTTTCTCACCGTCGTAATCGGCAGATGCCGTGAAACTGACTGTATCCCCCTCGACGATGACCATATCAGGGATGTGGTGGATCCTGAGAAGCGCCGGCGTTCCCTCTGTCGACCAGACGTCGTAAACGGCGGAGAACTGGTTGTATAGATTCATCTGTATATGAAGGATGTCGGCCGGTTCGACCCCCTCGGTGATACTCAGAACGGGAGGATCGAAGTCGGAAAGGGGGGCGTCGAATACAGAGACCGGATCGAAGTCGAAGGTCATTTCGGAGCTGATTCTGTCGATCATGATGCGCATATCGTAGAATCCCGCGGGCAGCGCGGCAGACCAGTATCCCTCGTTTCCCGCGTCCCATGACGGGCTGAGCGTCCCGGTCGAGTCGATGAAGATCCCGTAGGTGATGCTGAAGTGACTGTATTGGCTGAAATCGGGAGGGAGGTCCGTATAACCGATATAAAACTTCGAAAGGTCGTTTCTGTCGATCCTGGCGATCACCATGAAAGTGTCCGCCGTTTCGTCGAAACGTATCCCCGAGATTATTGAGGCGCGGAATCCTATATCGGGCAGTCCCGCCACTAACCCGTCAAAATACGACATCCAGCCGACAAGATTGCTGTACCAGTTGAACTCCGGGTGCTCCCCGTAGCACATACGGTCATGAATGAGCTCATTCCGGGCGCTGCCGGGTGCGGACGTAAGGGCGAGGCCGACAAAGCCTATAATCAGGATCATGAGTATGTATCTGTGGATCTCTGATCTTCTGCAGGTCATAGCGTTGTCCCTCGCGGTCGGGTTCGAGTATGGACCAAAGCTATACGGCAGGGCCTGGTGGAGACCTTAATAATCTAACAGGGTGCGGGTGATTAATCCAGGGATATGCCGTACGAATCCGCGAGCATAGAAACAAAGCGGGGATCCTGCCAATCCCGTCTCCGGGAGCGAAAGAATCCCCGCTTGTAAAAAGCAATGCGGTCTAGCGGTCGAGCTTCTTGATAGCTCCCCAGCTGCTTTCCTCGTTACCGACGGCGCATTCATGGATGATAACGCCATTGGTGATGATGAAGTTGCAGCCCATTACGTCGATCGAGACCCATTCGGGATTGTAGTCCCAGACGATGAAATCCCAGACGATATGCTGTACATCGGGGGATATGGCGCATACGTCGAGGATGATCACGCGTTCGATATAAAGCTCCTCGTCCTCGCCGGGAAGCGGCGGGAGGGCGTCGCCGTGACCGAGGGCCGACCATGCGCCTGTCGAATAGTTAAAGGCGACAGTGATGTCGGTCGTGCAGGTCGGGTCCATGGCGACCCAGTCGAATTCAATATGGACGATCTTGCCGCGGCTCTCGTCATAGGGATGATCGTAGAACCACTGGTTGATCCAGTTGGAAGGGTAGACGTACCAGGTACCGTCCGCGTATCCGGATCCGCCGCCCTCGACGACGATTCCTGATCCGACTGTGACGAAGAAATCGTCGACGACCTGCTGCGAAGAGGCCGGGACAGTGCCGAGCAGGAGCAGTCCGAACATTAAAGCGATAGCAAACTTCTTCATTGATGAACACCTCACTCGTCAGGCTCTGAAGTAATTCTGCGATATCTGTTCCCCTCCTGGCGTGGACGAGATATTCCGGAAAAACCTCCTTCGACGTTTGAACTCCATTGTAACCATCCAATGGCAGCCGCACAGGAAAAACCGGGCAAGCTGCAGCGTTAGTTACTGTTAATGGTATCTGGCTGGCGAGAATCGCATTGTACCATAAGGATCTGTGATTTGTAAAGATAATAAGCTGCACGGGCGAAAAAAAGACAAAATAAGTCAGTTTTTGCGTATTGCCGCGGCGCTTTTGCGGCCGTCCATCATCACCGAGAGAGGAGTCTCAGCCTTCACATGGATAAAAAATCCGGTCCGCTCGATGACGGGCAGGGAGGAAAGCCAGTTCCAGTCGACGAAGCTGTCCTTCGAGGCATGCGGGACGGAAAAGTAGCCGACCCCCTTCGAAGTGACATTGTGGAAGAAATGGGAGCCGAGGGAGGTGTCGAAATGGAAGTCCTCGAGCTCGACCTCGGCGACGACCTGTGCGTTCGAGATATCCGACCACCTGACGGGGATACCGAGGAACCTGTCTCTCGTTCCCCATCGGCCGGGGCCGAGAAGGATGTATTTTTCTCCGCGCGCTCTCATCTTCGCGTTCAGTTTTTCGAGCTCCGCTTTCATCTCGAGTGTACGGCTCCTGTCGAACTTCTCAATGTCGGCGTAGATGATGTGATGGAGATCACGGATCACGCCGTTGCCCATCGCGTGCTCCGAGTACAGGACCAGCTCTTCCCTGTCGATACCTTCGAGATCGAGCTTGTAGTCCTTCATGTCTCCCAGAAGCGGTTTGATCTGCAGGATGTAGAAGTTGCTCCTGCCGTCCGGACCCCTGGTGAGATCGACGGCGAATTCTATCTGTACAGGCATTCCCATCGAGCTTGTGATGATCTCGAGCACCGCCTCGAGGATCTTGGAGAGAGGGAAGTATCCGTATTTCAGAATGGATGCAAAGTTTATCACGCGGGGGCCTGAGTGATGTGTTCCCGACTTCATGCTCTCCGAGTTCATATCCCAGACCGAGATCAGGTGTTCTGCGGTTCCGTCACTCTCCGCCTCTGAGATATCCAGAGTCGTCATCGTAGCGTCGCTGCCTGCTTTCAGATCGAATTTCTTGTTCTCGAGGTCGACCGCGTAGAAGCGTGTCTGGGTTTCCTTGAGCATGTCTTCCTGGGAGATGAAATCCATCTTCGGATACTTCGGGCAGAATCGCCACGACCTCTCGCCCTCGACGACGTACCTGCCCATCCCCAGTCCCAGCAGTGCGACCCCGTCCTCCGGCTTAAGATACGAAACGGGGTAGTAGTTGTACGACTGGGCCAGGCCGGAGATGTGCGGGTAGAACCTGCTGCCGTGCCCGGTCCCCACGACTCTTTGCAGCAGGACGGCCATCTTCTCCTCGCCGATCTTGTAGTTGACCGCCTCGAGATATGAGCGTGCGTCGCCCGAGTAGACAGAGGCATATACAAGCTTGATAGCCTCTTCCAGATGCCGAAGGCGGATGTCGAAGTCAGGATCGTTATTGGGAAGAAAATATGTCTCGTAGATACCCGAGAAAGGTTGGGATTTTGAATCCTCGAAGAGGCTCGATGACCTTACCGCGAGTGGATAATCGGCATGTTTGAGATAGAGAGCGAGGTTGTTTCTCAGCTCGGGGGAAAGTCCGGCATCGAGGAAGGTCCTTATGATATCGTCCGGCACTTCGCTGCCGGACAACTGGTCGACGAATTCGTTATCCTCCATGAAATGGTCGTATTCCTCGGTGCCGATGATAGCGGTGCGGGGGATGATGACGTTTACGTCGGGATGGATCAGAAAAAGCTCACGGTTCTCGATCATCATGTTCAGGAAGACCATACCGCGGCCTTTGCCGCCGACAGACCCGCCTGAGAGCTGGAAGAGATTCTCCTCCCCGGAGATGACGGATTCGTCGAAATGGATGACCTTGCCTCTTGTCTTCTGCCGATGAACGATGTCGCAGATCTCGATCAGGTGTCTTCTCAGTTCGTCGTATGAGGAAAAGTCCGAGATCTTCAGGGGTTGGATGAACTTTGCGATCTGGATCTCGCCCCTTGCCATCAGCCAGCTCGAGAAATGATTGCGTTCGGAGTGGTAGATCAGGGATTCATCGGGAACAGTATGCAGAAGGTCCCTGAACTCGGCCATCTTCGCGGCCCGCGCGATCTTTTTCCCCGACCTGTCGCGAAAGACGAAATCCCCGAATCCGAGGTGGTCGAAGATAAAGGCCGTCAGATCGTGCGAGAGGTTATCGGAGTTCTTGTTGAGGAAGGAAGCCTTGAGCCCGTTGGCAAGGGAAACGTTATCCGGATTGGACGACTGGAGCAGAACCGGCAGAGAATCGATCTCTTTCTTGAATTTCTCGATCAGTTTTATCCCGGCCCGCTCGTCGACCTTTCCCTTCCGTGGAAACTTCACATCGGATATTACGCAGAGAAGGTAATTGCGGTACCTGTTGAATATCTCGACTGCTTCTTCGTAGTTGTCGGCGATAAGCACTTTCGGCCTCGTTCTCATCCGCAAGAGCTTCTTCATCTCGTCGAGGTTCTCGTCGGCGATCAGTTTCTGCGTCTGCTTCATGATCTCGGTGTTGAGGACCGGGAGGTAGCGCGAGTAGTAATGTATCGAGTCCTCCACCAGGAGGATGACCCGCACCAGCCCGATCCGTGTGTCATTTACGACGTTTATCTTATCCTCGATATACTTGATCATGGCGAGCAGGACCTTCGCGTCCCCGTTCCATGTGAAGATCCTGTCGAAGAGCCGGAGGCGATCCCCCTCGTGCTCGATCAGCGCGAGATCCTTGTCGTCACTCAGCAGGAGCAACATGGGGATGTCGGAGTTTTTCTCCCTGATCTTCGCGCAAAGCTCGAAAGGGCTCATCTCGTCGATGCGCATCGTGAGGATCACCATGTCGAACCGGCGCTTGTCGAGCATCGCGAGTGCCTCTTCGCCGAAGGCGACGCTCGTCACGCGCGGCGCGGTCGAGAGATTGAGCTGGTAGTACTCTCCGAAGATCAGCTCGGTGAGCTTGCCTTCCTGTTCGAGGATGAAGGCGTCATAGATCGTCGCGACGAGCAGGATCTCCCTGACCCTGAACTGCATCAGGTCGTGGTAGATCTCATTGTCAGACTTGTAGCTCGTGAAGAGCCTGGAGATCATCTCCTTGTACATGCCTTGATCCTCGGGCCGGGGTGACGGTCAGGGTACGGACTGGGGAAGTGTATGGCAAAGTGCGCCGCCAGTCAACCGGCGGGCTTGAAGGGGCAGTCCGCTCCCACATGAAAAAGGGGCCCTGAGAGAGCCCCCTGGCTGGTACAGCCCGTATATTTCATTAAAACTGCAGTGTGCCTAATCGTCCGTTTCGTAATGGAACCCCAGGTCGACCTGGCCTGCGTCCACCATGTTGTCGGTCCTCGTCGTCATCGTGTGCAGGAAGTAAAAGATCGATGTGTTGCTTCCTGCGTCGATGCAGGGGCTGTTCGCCGCCTGCCCTGCGGCTGTATGACCGAGGTAGTAGTCGCCGTCTCGCGGCCCCGTGATGAACAGCGGGTCGCTCCGGATATTGCCCGCGCCTGTATCGTAACCGTCCTGGTCGATGTCGGTGTAAGTGACGATCGTCGTCCCTCCGCTGACATCATGGACCTGCGGTTCTCCCGCCGTGGCCGTATTGCCCCAGATGATGCAGTTTGTGACCACCGGGGAGCAGCCGCTGCTGTAAATCCCGCCGCCGTTGCTCGCCGTGTTGCCGGTGATCGTGCAGCACTCGATCTCGGTGTCGACCTCGTAGTTATAGATCGCACCGCCGTGGGAGCCGTTCCTGCCGTTCTCGAAGAAGAGGCAGTTGAATATGCGGGGAACTGTGGATCCCATGGCGCTTGAAGAAAATACGGCTGTCACGTCGTTACCCTCGAAAACGCAGTGTTCCATCACATGTGAGCTGTTCGATGCGTAAACAGCCGCCCCGGTCATGTTGGCGCTGTTATCCTCGAACTCACAGTCGGTGAAATAAGTGCTCGAGTAGTGCAGGTGCACTGCGCCGCCGTAGCCTGATGAGTTCCAGAAGAACCCGCAGCTGATGAATTCCGGCATGACCGACTGGGTCTGCTCGTTGCTGATGAAGACACCGCCGCCGTTATAATTCGCTCCGCCGGTGATGTTGATGGTAAAATCGGTGTTGCTCGTGACGGCCATCGAGTTGTGAAGGAGAAGTCCGGCGCCCTTCTGCTGGGCCGTGTTGTTGCTTATAGTGCACCTGTCGATGACCGCATGGCCCGATACGACGCAGATGCCTCCACCTCCCGACATCTCGTACCCTTCAGGGGTGATCACGTCATTGTCCACAATCGAGCATGAATCTACTTCGATAGTATCTCCCTCCGCGTATATCCCTCCTCCATAGATCGCCGCGTTGTCCAATATGGTGCAGTTGGAGATCCTCATCCCGCTCTCCAGGCAGTAGACGCCCCCGCCGCGCGCTTCGTCGGGGGATCCTGTGCCGGTAGCGTTTCCGTTCGTGACCAGGATGCCGTGCAGAAGGGCGTCATCGGCGCCGGTCACGACATGATAGAGGGTATCGCCTCCGTCGAACGTAGCGAGAAAATCCATGTTTCGGTCGGACAGGTCGTCTTCGACACCTATGAATCCTCCGTAGAGGCTGACTCCGGCCTTGAATGCGACGACGGGAACGTTCCTGTCTCCGGGGCCGAAGTAGGTGAGGCCCGTGACCCATATCTGGTCGCCCGATGATGCGGCGGACATCGCGTCGGCGGGATGATCGAATGCGTTGTCCCAGCTCTTCCCGTCGCCCGTTCCCATCGCGTCCGCATTGACGTACCAGATCGCCGGACCCTCGGGGTCGCCGTTGTCCGGATCGGTCGGGGAGTCCGAACCGCATCCGGTCAGGATCAGAACGTTCAGGGCGAAAATGAAGACAAAAACAGTAAAAACGTACCTGCGTCTCATACTGAACCTCCCTGGAGAGTTGAAATATATGGCGGAGCTTTTTATCAGTGAACCAGGCGCGAAGCTGGTTCAGCCGCTTGAAAATATTCTAGCAGAAATTGCCGCGCAGTCAACAGAATAGCGATTCATTGCAGGTCGACTTTTTCGCATGACAACCCTCCCTGAATGCCACTATAATGCCTTGGTGTTAATACATGTATGCAGTGATTCAACCTGATAGATTTCTGAAGGGAGATGCAGATGATAAAGCGGATAGCAATGGTGGTCGTTATTCTTCTCGCGCTGGCCGCATCGTCCGTGCTGGCCGAACCGATGGCGGACAAGTGGATTCTCACTCCAAGAGTGGGATACGCCTGGATGACGAGTAATGATGACGGCAATTCATTCACCGGTATGGCTGCGAGCGTATCGATCGAGCGTAACGTCTACGGCCAGGCTTATGCCCTGGGTCTTTCCGCGGGATACGCGTGGGCGACAGACGAGGTCGAGACGGAGGATGGAAACATCAATATCGATCACATGTCTATTCCTATCCTTGCCACCTTCAAGTATATGTTCGGCAACCAGCGGTGGACCGGCCATCTCGGCTTCGGCATGGGTGTCCACATATCGGATACCGACGCCGACATCACCTGGGAGACAGATTCGAGGACGGGGTTCGCGATGGCATTTCCCATCGGAGCGATGTTCTGGGTAACTGAAAACATCAATATCAACGCGAGCTATCAGTTCAACTGGCTGCTCGAGAGTTACCTGTCGGACGACGCTTCGCAGTCCGCCAATCTCGGAGTCGGTTTCCAGTTCTAGTTTCAGGCGGCTTTATCGGGGCGGGTCGGTTGTCTGGTCCGCCCCGGACTTTCCTGGGTATTCAAGATGTATACGAACGCGAAGGCAAAGTTCCGCTTCGACGGAGCCATGGAGGCGAACTGCCTCGAGCTCGGCGGGGACGTCGCCGACGGGGTCGACGAGCATGCCACCGGGGAGAAGATGCTTTACCTGCAGCACTCGTTCCTGGGTTTGATTTATTGACAGAATATATCAATATTGAAATACAGGGACCCTGACGCAGAATTCCGAAAGGAGAGATGCAGTGAAGGAACGTCTTTTTGTCAGCTGGCTGGTGACAGAGCGCTGCAATTTCAGGTGCGCGTACTGCTGGATCTTCAATCCGGTTCCCAAGCGGAAACGGTTCCTGCGGAAATTCAAGAAGATTGTCACACACAGAAAGTGGCCATTACCGAAGTACGATATCCGTACGCACCTCGATGATGTAATTACCAGATTCAAGATGACCGGCAGAGAAGTGACCTTCGGGTTTACAGGCGGCGAACCTCTGGTATATCCCGGCATCATCGAAATAATGTCGAGGATAGCCGCACACGATGAGTTCAAACTCGCACTGGACACGAATCTGGCTATCGGAGACATCGGCAGGTTGATGCGTGCGGTACCCCCGGAAAAGATGGAGTATATATTCGCATCCCTTCACGCCGCTGAAAGAGAAAGACTCTATGGAAATTACGATAAGTTTATCGACGATGTGGCGACACTGCAGGAGGCGGGATACAATGTGGAAGTCTGTTATCCCCTTCCTCCCGATCACTATGGCCGGTTCAGGGCAGATTTAGAGCATTGTGAGAAAAAAGGGGTAAGGCCGGTACTTCGGATGTTCTCAGGGATGTACGATGGGAAACTCTACCCCGAGTCGTATACCGAAGAAGAATATCAGGAGATATTCCTCAGACAATCGCCGGAATACAACAGGGATCGTGTCAAGAGAGGATCCCTGTACGGCCGGAGGTGCAACGCCGGGAAGAACCTTGTCAGGGTGAGGTGCAACGGCGATGTGATACCGTGTCTTCATGATTATAACCTGCTGGGAAATATCTTTACCGGATTCAAGCTGAATGAGGATCCTATAGTATGCAGATCGCCCTACTGCGGGGCATGGTCTTATGAGACCCTCTTCGACGATCCACAGGGACCCGCCGAGAAGGAAGATCTGCCGCCGCTGACATTCATTGAAAGACAGAGGCAGACGTACAACCAGTTCAAGGGTTGGTGGCAGGGAGACTAGATCCTCGTGCCGATTGAAAAGCAGTCCTGAATCTGCTACACTATCCGTCAGGAAAGCGGCTTCCGCATCCATTGAAACTCAATAAATCCGTTGCATCGTACGGTCGAAAGTCCGGCCGTATACTGGTCCGCAATCTATGGGAGGGTACAGATGGTCGTTCAGGCACACGGCGAGCAGGTCGAACAGAACTTCGGCAAGTGGTTCGATGATTTCAGGGACATGGTGTCGCACGGGATAATATCGAGGCGCAACAAGGATTATGACGCGTGGAGCATCCCCGCGTGGTGGTTCCAGCTCCAGGCGGGGAGATATGCCGCCAAGGGACCGGCGCGTGGAGGCATCCCGCCCGAATTTATCATCATGGTGACCGACGAGGAGGGGAATCTCATCGATACGTCGAAGCACAAGCTCTGGATCCGCGGATACAGGAGCTACGAGTCGGTCTGCGAGGACTTTCCCCCGATAAGCTGGCCTTAGGATAATTAAACGGGCCGCAAGGGCTTGAAAAAACTCAAAACGCGCATATTCTGTTAGGTGCAGGACAGAATATGCGCGTCCTGTTATTGTGCGGTTTCCGTTAAGCGGGGAAACCGGCCGGCGATTATTCACTGATGTCTAAATCTGATAAATCCGTTTGTCCACAACTGGAATCCTGACCGCCGTGGGGTGGCAGGGCTTTAAATGGAGGGGGCTCCAATGACAGGGCCAGGAAGAAACCATATGTTGTCAGCGCTGCTGATCTCAGCGCTCGCGTTCTTTTTGATCACGGTCTCATCGCTGTTTTCAGTCAATGCCGGGATGCCGGCCCAAGAGGAAACGGAGGGCAGGGATACCCTGACGGTCGGCAATGATACCCTGGTCGGCAATTGGTACGACGACTTCAAGCAAAATGTCAAGGATGGGAAACCTGAAAAAGAGAACAAGGACCGGGGCGGCTGGGCGGTCCCGGTCTCATGGCTCAAGGAACAGATCGCGCAATATGAACTCATGGCCTACAGAGAGGAATTGCTGCAGAAGATGGGAGTCGAGGATGCAAATCCGGATAAGTACAAGTACTTTATATTCGTTGTGACAAAGAATAAAAAGAAAGGGCAGCATTACAAGAAGGAAAAAATAGTCGATCCTACAAAACATGGATTATGGATACGCGGATTCAGGAATCCCGAATCCTTCGCGGAGGATTTCCCGCCGATCCAGTGGCCCTAGAGGGTTGAAGTCCACTGGTTCTGAATAAGGCCGGCGCCAGAAATAACTGGTGCCGGCCTCTTTTATTCAAAATATTCATATACCAGATCGTTAAGGTCCGTTTTTTTTCGGGCGATCTATGCTACAATCGCCGCCGCTGTGTCCGGACTTCAACACTTTCGATGGAGGTATCGTTTTATGAGAATCCGCATCACTGTGGTGCTGGCGCTCCTCGCGGCCCTTACGGCTTCGTTCGCAATGCCCGCGGGCGCCTGTACCAACTTCCTTATTACGAAGGGCGCATCGACCGACGGCTCGGTCATGATCACCTACGCAGCCGACGCTCACGTGCTTTACGGGGAGTTGTACTACCGTCCGGCGCGTGATCATCTGCCCGGTACGATGCTCGACATATACGACTGGGACACAGGTAAGTATCTCGGGAAGATCAGGCAGGTCGAGCACACATACTCAGTCATCGGCCTGATGAACGAGCACCAGGTGACGATCGGCGAGACGACATGGGGAGGACGCAAGGAGCTCCGGGACAGTACGGCGATCGTCGACTATGGCAGCCTGATGTTCCTCGCTCTTCAGAGGGCTAAGACGGCGCGCGAAGCGATCGAAGTCATGACGAGCCTCGTCGCCGAATACGGATACGCCAGTTCGGGCGAGTCGTTTTCCATCGCCGATGCAAACGAGGTATGGTTCATGGATCTCATCGGCAAGACCGCCGCGAATCCCGGCGCCGTATGGGTCGCACGACGTGTCCCCGACGGATATATCTCGGGCCACGCCAACCAGGCCCGCATCAGGCAGTTTCCTCTGAAAGACAAGAAAAATACACTGTATGCCCCCGATGTCGTCGATTTTGCCCGCGAGATGGGCTATTACGAAGGATCAGACAAGGACTTCAGCTTTGCCGACGCTTACGCACCGCTCGACTACGGAGCGCTGCGTTTCTGCGAGGCGCGCGTCTACGCGATGTTCAACCGCGCCGCTCCGTCGCTCGAGATGTCGATGGATTTCGTAAAAGGCGTCGAGGGCGCGGATCCGATGCCGCTCTGGATCAAGCCCGACAGGAAACTCTCGGTGCATGACATCATGGAGTTCATGCGCGACCATTTCGAGGGAACGGAGTTCGACATGACGAAGGATATCGGTGCGGGACCCTACGATTGTCCGTACCGCTGGCGTCCGCTGACATGGAAGGTCGATGAGGTGAAGTATGTCAACGAGCGCGCCACTTCGACCCAGCAGACCGGCTTCTCCTTCGTCTCGCAGTGCCGCTCGTGGCTTCCCGACCCGGTCGGCGGGGTCCACTGGTTCGGAGTCGACGACACGTACAGCACAGTCTATAACCCGATCTACTGCGGCAGCAGGAAGGCTCCTGCATCGTATGCCGTAGGCAACGGCGACTTCCACAACTTCACGTGGGACTCGGCATTCTGGGTATTCAACTGGGTTGCCAACTACACATATTCCCGCTACAGCGAGATCATAGTGGACGTCAGGCTTCTTCAGGCTGAGCTCGAAGGCCAGTATCTCGCCGACCAGCCGAGGATCGACGCGGCGGCCGCGGCGCTCTACGAGCAGTCGCCCAACCTCGCGATCGAGTATGTTACCGAGTACACGTGCCGCACAGCCGACGCGACGGTCGACCGCTGGCGCAAGCTCGGCACCGACCTGCTCGTCAAGTACATGGACGGCAACCTCAAGGACGAGCTCGGGAACGTGAAGCACATCGGCTACCCCGAGTCGTGGTACAGGAAGGTCTCCGGGGCGACCGGCGACCATCTCAAGTACAAGGCGCTCGAGGGCGAAGAGGGCGGTCACTAGATACTGCCCGGGAGATCCAATTCGAAAACAGGCGCCGCGGACTTTGTTCGCGGCGCTTTCATATACAGGAAGGAACCGGTTTTGCATGTTCTTTCGGCATCGATGATCCGGCTCGAGACAGTTAAATGTCGCGGGATGCCGGATTTCGGGCTAACTGCCGGTGTAATTATTTGTTACGCCGGCGCATAGCCCGGAATGCAGATAGTCGACCCCGGGAAACAACGGGGAACTATGAGGAATTATGCAACGCGGGCTTGTGCTTTGCCACATGGCTTACTACAGGGATGGATGTAATGAAAGAACTGACGATCAAATGTGTCGACGCTTTTACCAACAGGTCGTTCTCCGGTAATCCGGCGGGGATCATAATGGGCGCCGACAGCCTGTCTACCGAAGTGATGCAGGACATAGCGAGTCAGATGTACCTCAACATCATCGAATGCGGGTTCGTGATGCAGTCCAGGGAAACGGATGCCTCATGCCGCATAAGGTATTTCACGCCGAAACGCGAGATGGGGTGCAGCGGGCACGTTACTATTGCCGCATGCTACTCGATGATAGAGGACTGGAGCATCCCCCTTTCGGACGGAGCGACAGAAGTTATCTTCGAGACGGGCATGGGCAACGTGCAGGTCGATATACACGCGAACTCGGGACGCGACGGTGAAACGGGTGTAAAGGGGCTCGAGAAGATAATGATGCACCAGCCCGTTCAGCATTATCGCGAAGCCGACATACCGGTAGAAGAGATAGCGGATGTTCTCGGAATAGACCGCAGTGAGATCACGATGACCGGCCTGCCCGTCGTGAGAGCGTCAGCAGACGTCGACTGGCTGATCATCCCGATAGAACACAAGGACACGATCGCGAGCCTGCACCCCGATCTGATAAAGCTCGGGATGTTCAACAGGAAATACAACACCTTTACCAATCACATCTTCACACTCGACACCTTCAGCGAGGAATGTATATCGTACGCGAGGCATTTCGGCCCCGCGATGGGCCTCTGGGAGGATCCGGCGACAGCGATGTCGTCAGGCGGTCTCGGGGAGTACCTGATGAAGTACGGTGTAACGAAATCGGGCTCTATGGTGATGGAGCAGGGCAGCGATCCCGAACGTCTGGCCAGGATATTCGTCGAGATCACTGAGGGCAAAAACGGTGCGAACACGGTCAAGATAGGCGGCACCGCCGCCACTTCGATCGTCAGGAAGCTGCGGATCGAGGGCAATGTCGCCGAGATAGTCGACGAGACAGTGCCGGTCGCCTGACAGCGGTCAGGCCGGTGTCGGCAGGGGGTTGGTGTCAAGCGGCATTCTTTCCCGGTGTTCCGTCTGGGTTCCCATCGGAGCCTTCCGGCCCGACATCTGACCTGTTCGACTCGGTGATTGATTCGCATCTTTCATGGATATTGGCATATTCATTCCCCGCCGCGGACTCGCCCCGGGCGCCCTGTTGCACATGATTCCGCATGGTATCTTGTCCGCTATACCGGAATACTTCTTTAAAAAAAAGCGCATGAGGCTTCCGTTTTTGGCAGATCTTTATAAGCCCTGTAAGGTGTTGCAGGTACAAAAGTTGCGCTTTCGTCGCGAGGCAGACGCCGGTGGGGGCAATGGTCCTGGAATCGGCGCGGCGGCACCCGGCCAAGGCAAGGCACGCTTTTTGCGTTGTGGCGGGTGGGAGTAACATATGGATGGAGCGATCATGAATAAGATTAGAAGAAATATCAAAGGATTCACAATCGTTGAGCTGATGATAGCAGTCTCGATCGTCGGGCTCATAGCGGTGCTCGCAGTTCCGAACTATCAGAGGTTCATGCATGGATGGAGGCTGAACGGGGAGACGCAGCAGCTTGCCAGCGCGCTCAGAACGGCCCGTTCTTCGGCTGTGATGAAAAACATCGATGTTGTTTTCAGTTTCGATCCTGGTACCAACACCTACTCCTGGTACGAGGATGCGAACGGGAACGGCAGCCTGGACAACGGCGAGTACGAGAGCGCCGAATACGATCTCGGCGAAACTGTGAAGATCGCCGCGCATACCCTCTCCAGCACTACCCTGACCTTCGGGAGCAGGGGTAATACGAGAGAGAGCGGTTCGATAACGTTGCGAAATACGCTTAACAACGTGAAAAACGTAAGGATATTCGGCGGTACCGGGAACGTCACCGTCGACTGACAAGGGAAGTAAGAACGATGCTGAAGTCAGAAAAAGGCATAGGGCTCATCGAGATCATTGTTGCGATGCTTATATTCGCCATCGGGATAACGGCTGCGATAAGGACGCTGCCGGTCAGCAATACGGCGACGACCCGCGCCCGGAACCTGACGATGGCGACCAATCTCGCGCAGCAGAAGATCGAAGAACTTATGGGGACTCCGCTCAACGACGCCAACCTGACGTCGGGGGCTCATAACGATCAGGATAACCCGATAGAACGTATTTTCACTCGTACCTGGAACGTCACGGACAATGATCCTGTCATCGACATGAAGACAGTCACCGTAACGGTGACCTACCTGTCGGGCAGCAACGATAACGCCGTGACACTTTCCACGTACCTGACATCCAGACGGTAGGTTTGTCATGAGAATCTTCAGAAACAGCAACAGAGATGCAGGGTTCACGCTAATCGAGATCATTGTTGCGATGCTTATATTCGCCAGCGGGATAACGGCTGCGATAAGGACGCTGCCGGTCAGCAATACGGCGACGACCCGCGCCCGGAACCTGACGATGGCGACCAATCTCGCGCAGCAGAAGATCGAAGAACTTATGG
>DAOVNN010000101.1 GCA_030630165.1 Candidatus Krumholzibacteriota bacterium | reverse complement strand
CGACTGTCATGTATTCCATTTCGATCGGCTTATTCATTCAGTTTTCCCCTTTTCGGCGGAAGGGCAGAGGGTACGCCTTTGACCCGCTCGTCGGTGCATTGCGCGGACAGGATCGTCGCGACGAGCAGCTGGAACGGCATTTACCGTCTGCATTGTATTGGACGCCCACCCGCAGTTTCAACGGAGAAGATGATAAAAGGGGGCGAATCGGGCTGTCGGAGGCGTATCAGTGATTTATCAGCCGATTGTTCGCCGAGGATTGATTTTAACCCGTGCCGGTTGTATATTGACTGCCGATATGAAAATGAAAAGAGCAATAGCGCAGGCGGTGGTCCTGGTCCTTCTCGGGACGGTCACCGGCCTGATTTACAACCGGATCTCGGCCAACGGGATCGATCCGTTCCGGAAGCTTGACGGCGTACCCGTTTACGATAATGGTGATACGCCTCTGGTGGAGACCGATCCGGACGATCACGACGGGATCTGTTTCGTGTCGTTCGAGGATTTCCTCGAGATAATCGATGCGGGCTATCCGGTTCTCGACGCGCGGACTCCCGACGAGTACAAATTGGGACACATCCCCGGTTCTATGCTCTGCGACTATTTTGAGATGAGCCGCTACTTCGAGTGCGTTCTTCCGCGGCTCAGTCCCGACGACAGGGTCGTCGTCTACTGCAACGGGCCGTCATGCGACGATTCCGAGATGCTCGCGAGGGAGCTGTACGCTCTGGGGTACACAAAGCTCTGTGTCTTCATGGGCGGTATGGAGAAATGGACGGAAGCGGGGCTGACCGTCGAGTACGGGCCCGAGGAGGGCTGGGAATGAACCAGCAGGTGAGATCCGGCCTCTTCTTCGAGGCGCCCGGCGGCACGGGGCGCCGGCAGTTCCTTCTGCTCGCTTTCCGCGTGATCGTCGCCTCCGTATTCATATATGCCGCCCTGCAGAAGATCGGCAAGCCCCTGTTGTTCGCCGACGAGATAGAGATGTACAAGGTCCTCAGGCATGGTCCGCTGCTCTACCTGTCCGCGATCATTCTTCCCTGGATGGAGCTGTTGTGCGGCCTCGCGCTGCTCACCGGGATCTTCATGAGGGGCGCCGCCCTGTTATTTGCCGCGATGAATCTTGTTTTTATTGTTGTCATTGCTAACAGGACTGTTGCTATAATGGCCGCCGACGGGACACCGCTGAGACAGATCTATTTCGACTGTGGCTGCGGATTCGGCCCTGTGTACGCATGGAAGAAGTTGATCGAAGACACGGGTTTTCTCGTCTTTTCGGTCGCCATACTGTTTTCGCCGGCTTACCGTTTTGTTGTCGGCAGAAAGAAAGGGTAGAGGATGAATATCAGGAAGAGTTTCCAGACAGCGCTTGTCTCCGTATTCTTCATGGGCCTTATGGTCTCCGCCGTCGCCGCCCAGGAAGATACGGCAGGTTCGACCAAGTCGTCGTCGAGCTTCGATCATGGAAATATCGGTATCGGAGTGATCCTCGGAGAGCCGACCGGCCTGAGCGCGAAGATGTGGACATCGGCCAATACAGCATTCGACCTGGGCGTGGCATGGTCGTTCTCCGGGAACGGGCATTTTCATATACATGCCGATTATCTCATCCACAGATTCGGCATTTTTAATGTCAGCAAGGGAGCGCTGCCCCTCTACTTTGGTGTCGGGGGCAGGATAGTATTCCGGGACGAAGCTGACGATCAGATCGGCATCAGGTTCCCGATAGGGATCGAGTACTACTTCGATGACTTGCCGATCGCTGTGTTCGTTGAGATCGTTCCGATCCTCGATCTCGCGCCGTCATCCGACTTCGATATCAACGGCGGCCTCGGGGGGCGTATTTACTTCTAAAGGGAAAAGATCGATGACAGGGGACGGTGGAGCGTGATGCGGCCGGCGTCCCCTTTTTCATGCTCGAACGGTTGTTGGTCGACCCGTCGGCGCGCTCGTATTCGTGCCAGATGGGCGCAGTTCCCGGGGAATACTGCGGCAGAGGCTTTCTACAAGCTTTTCGAAAAGTCCGCTGTCCCTGTTGTTTATCCGGAACTCCATCTCCAGTATATATAGAGGAAGGTTTTTATCCTTTACACTGTGATATTTCCGCAGCTGCTCCTTTATACGGGCCCAGACCCCTTTGGGATAGGCGAGGTAGGTCCTGAAATGCGGAAATCCTTTTCCGCTGTCGACGACGTGATGCGTGACGCCGCCGCACTCCAGTGAATTATAGGTGATCGATTTGTCCGTACAGATCAGGTGGCCACACCCGAGCCTTTCCAGCAGATGAATATGTTTTTCCGGCAGGGGAATCAATCCGGCCTGCTCGTTCGCTTCATCGGCGTAATGGAATACGGGGATCTTCCGGTTTCTGCCACCGTTCATGAGAATTTCCAGGCCATGATCCGTCGAAGCAGCGATGGCCTTTCTGATCGTTGCGGTCGCTTTCAGAACTGTAGGGTAGATGACCTCAGTTTCTTCCGCGATCCTTGTCGAGGTCAACTCCATCTCGAAAAGTTTGACGATCCACAGCCATGTTCTTGCGGGGAGGTTGACCTCTCCGAACCACCTGCCGGAATATAACCTGTATTTATATCCGCATTCGGAGCATTTTCTTTGGTGTCCTTCCTCGGTCTTGCGGCTTTTAGGGCTTCCGCATTTCGGACAGGACGATTCTCCTGTCAGACGGCCGATATGATCGATGTGTCTCCTGGACAGCCTTTCCGACTTGACGATTTCTTCAAAATGAAAGACATCCATAGTTGCCAACCATCAGATAGAAACACCGAGTTGTACTTGACCAAAGAAAGCAGCTTCTTATTTAAATGTTTAATATACCTTCCTGTATGTCAAGCCTAATGTCTTGCTGAAATGCTAATGAGTAGAATCCTCCACACGAGAAACTTGTAATATCCACATATATATACCCTACTTACAGGATTTTTGTAATATTCTTCATGCTTCTCGGCAATTCTGGTAATTTGTAATACACATTGGCAATCTTCCTGTCAATGTCCGCATTAGTGGGTATAACGATTTGCCGGACTTTCCATTATTCCTGAAATAATATTTCGTCAATTTGTTTTCATGTCCGGGAGTGCTGTGGGAGTAACCAACATTTTACGGTATATGCAGGCTTATCAATATCAAGGATATAATAGCTTGATAATTGTATGTATATAAAATAGTTATGGAAATTTAATAGATTATACATCACGAAAATGTATGTCAGAAAAGATTACGATATAAACATCTGTAATTATATAGACATATATAATGGCGTAATCTTTAATGCACAAAATACAAGCCAACCTATTTACAAGCTAAGAATTCATCCTCCTGCACTTATCGCATTGATTTCATGACAGCGGTAAGAATGCGTATCCGCTGTGAAAAACACGATCCCGTAATGAACGGAAGATGGCATCAAGGTTGCGATATTGGCTGGCAGATATGCGAGTGTTTCGGGCAGTGATTCTCTGGCGAGAGATCAGGAATCAAATCAAAGGCCCATCATGAAGAAAAAGGGGATTAGAAGTGAGTGTTGATGAACACAGGCTCCTCGCTTCCATAATGGATGAATTGAAGGATAGCTCCATCGATGATCATGAAAACGTGGATGACGGGACATTACAGCGCGTTCTGTGCGAAATATGTCTGAACATCCTCAGTAACGCGCGGGAGATAAACAGAATTAACCTGATCATGGAAGGAGGGCATGATTCGATCCGTAAGGACATGGAGATGAAAAGACTCGTCTCGAAGACCAAGGCAGTGAAAGGCCAGGCGATAATGACCGGTCGAGAAAAGGACGTGCTTGTCCAGCTTCTCGGAGGAAGAACTAACAGGGAAATATCACATGAACTTCATATAGATGAGAAGACCGTAAAAAACCACCTCTGGAAGATATATAAGAAGATGGAGGTAAGCAACAGGACGCAGTTGCTTCATAAGATGTTCTACGAATGATTATCCGGATTTTGCAGATCTGTCTCGCTTTGCGCGATCTGATCAGGAGGGAAAATGAAATTCAAGGATTTGGAAATGGAAATGAAACAGCGGAATATTATTAATGCAGAAAAACGGCACTGGCGGATCTGGTTCCTGCTGGTTTTTGTTACAGTTCTTAGTGTGGCGGTTCTGATCACTTCCCAGCTGTTACTGTACAGCGGCCTCATCACGAACAACTGGCCCTGGCAAAACACGCATCTGAGCCTGTTGGCCTTCCTTTCGCTGGTAATCATCGGATTTATCTCTTATCTGACGGTACAGGAAAAGAAATTACTGGCCATGGAGAGGCAGGTTCGGGTTATTCAATGGGATAATGACAAAATGATGAACAGGAATGCCGCGAGGTTCATAGCCATCTCGAATATCTGCCGGAAGATGAGCAATGAAACTGATCCTGAAAGGATCTTCAAGTATATCACAGAGACCTGCCTGAAACTGTTCCATTGCGATCGAGCTTCCCTTATGATGCTCGATGATAAAGCGGACGAGCTCGTGGTCCGCGCCATCAGTCCGATCAGAGAGAACCATTTTAACGGCGTGCGGCAGAAACTGGGCAAAGGAATTGCCGGCCGGGTTGCGGAATCACGGAAAGCGCTTCTTCTGCGGCGTCATATGGATTGTTCTGAGTTCAGTGATTTCGGAAAAAAAATCGACAAATCGATCTCGGCCATGGTCGTTCCGATTGTGCTGAGAGACGAACTGGTCGGTATCATCAATGTCAGCGCGATCGATTCCGATGTAGATTATGAAGAAGATGACATGAACGCACTCCAGATATTTGCAGATAATGCGGGGGCGTTCATAAGACATACGGAGAAGGCCGAATGGATGAGGATAACCATCGAGAAGCTCGGGAGGACATCGAGTGAAGCCGACTCGAAATATGGTTTGACCGAATCCGTCCCACCCGGGAAATAACGACTGTCACCTCCGGATCGACCAGCTTGAGCTTCTTTACCGTCTGACTTATTTTTCCGCACACCATACACAGTGCTATCTGTCCTGCAACCCCCCTAATAATTAGAATAGAGGAATTCGGGTTGTCCGGTGGGCTTGACCGCCAAAGGCAAATCTGTTATCTTCGCCGTGCCTGAACAACGTGAACTGGAGGTATACCGATGAAGAAACTACTCGTGATCTGTCTTGCGCTGGCCCTTTTCGCATCGATGGGATGTGGCAACAAGCCTGAGACCGATGAGAACGATACCACGACGCAGGCTGGTGCGGTGAGCAGTGTCTCTCTCACGGACCCGGTGGACGGGACCAGGATCGAGAATTTCGAGACCGCGAAGCACTCCTTCGTCTACAACGGGGTCGAGTACCGTTTCAACAGCAAGGAAAACTACGAGGCCTTCAGGAAGGACCCCGCGAAGTATGTCTCGAAGTAGGGGGAACTCCCCCGGACGTTCGATTCGTGCAATTTGAGAGCCCGATGATGCATAAGACTAAAGTCCCTCACACGAGGGACTTTTTTTATGCCCTCTGATTCCCCATGATTCCCTGTTGTTTCTCTTGATTACCGATTCTTCCACAAGCCAGATTTGCGACTATAACCCCTATCATATCATATAGATAGGAGCCCCGCCCTCCTGCTTTCCATATAGTGATAAATCCTCAATCTCGCTCCAGCGGCGGTTAACCCATTTTCGAAGGCACGTACTTTGCGTTTGGGACTCGCCAAGAAAAGCATTCTGCGACCGCTGACGAGCAGGTCGCGAGATTCAACCAAGCCTCCATCGTCATGATGTAGCAGCATCAACCGCGTGCGAACTCCATTCGGACTGGAGGAAAACAAGGAGGACAGCCAGATGAGAAGAAGTCTGTCAGCAGCGATTCTTCTCCTCTTCGCCGCCGTCTCCGCCGGCGCCGCATTTGCCCAGAGCCCCGAGCTCAAGGGTGAGATGTCAGCCGCGAAGATCGTTGTCGATGAGGACAAGGGCGAGATCGCTCTGTCGGCCGAGAAGGTCTACCCGAACGATATGGTCGAGTATACGCTGAAGTATACGAACTCCGGAAGCGCTACGGCGTCCGGGGTCGATCTGATCGGGCCCGTTCCGGCCGGAACGGTCTACATCGAAGAAACAGCCACCGACATTCCAGGACTCAAACCGATGTACAGCATCGACCAGGGCAAGACCTGGTACAAAGCGCCGGTAATAGTCGAAGTAGCCCGCAAGGACGGGACGGTCGAGAAAAAGAAGGCCGATCCGGAGATGATCACGCATGTCAGGTGGTCGATGGCGGGAAACCTCGATGTCGGGGAAGAGATCATGGTCAGCTACCGCGTCCATGTGAAGTAGGCCCCTGAGGCTTCATAAGTTTCGTTTTTGAAGTTCCCCGCAAGGGGATAGTTCCGTTTGAGATGCTCTCCGTACGGAGGGCGGAAGGATGGTGATCAGGCATGACTTTTAAGAAGTCAGCTGGGTTCCTGATGGTTCTGGCGATAGCGCTTGTCGTATCGTCGGCTGTCAACGCCCAGACGCCTGCCGGTACGACGATCCAGAACCAGGCCTCGGCCACGTTCGAGGATCTCTCCGGCAACACTTACACGGCGACCTCTAACGCGGTCACCACGATCGTACTCCCGGTATTCGGGGTATCAGTCCTGCCGGACGGTACCGCGGCTGCGCCGGGTATGGTCGGAATGGCGATACCTGGACAGACGTTATACTACAGCTACAACCTCACCAACACGGGTAACGACTTCGACAATTTCACGATCGTACCGATTATCGATGCGGCCACTACGATGACACTCGGACTGGGCGATATCGATATCTATCACGACGTCAATGGTAACGGCGTGCTCGATGGCGGCGAGCCCGTTATCTCAGCCGGCGGTGTCCCGGGCAACATCGGTCCCGTGGCTGCCGGTACGACCATTCAGCTTCTTGTCGAGTATCAGGTCCCCGCGCTGGCAGCCGCCGGCGAGGTCGCCTATGTCGGCATGACGGCTACTTCGGTCGGAGACGTGACCCAGGTAGATACTGACAATATCCACCAGACAGACGTAGTGAGCGACGCCGTCCTGACCGCGACGATGCCCGGCCTTCCGGCCATTGTGAATCCGGGCGCCATCGCTACCTACACGATCACCGGCCAGAATGTCGGTAACGATATCGCCAACGGCGTCACCGTCGCTTCGGTGGGCCTGACCGGCGTTCTCGTATACGACATTATCCCGACCGATCCCTCGACGGGCAACCCGCTGGCTCTGTCCGGCGCTCCCGCCGGCGCTCCTGCGGGCGGAACGGTACTGTACCTGCCCGCCGGAAGCCCGACGGTCGGTTCGCCCGAGACGTGGGCATGGTCGGCCGCTGCCGCTGCCGGCGACATAGCGGTAGCTTATGTCACCAGCGGTGGTCTGGCTATCGGCCAGAACTACAACTTCACCTATGACGTGACCGTTCCTCTGACGATGCCCGCCGGTATCATCAACAACGACGGCGCCCTTGCCTATGTTGACAACAATGCCGGCACGCCCGATCCGATGATCGTCGCGACGAACAACACGCAGATCGTCGTGAACATCCTCGCCGAGGTCCTCGTCGGCCCGGCAGGCGTGCCTGACGCAGGTACCGCCCCTCTGTATGACGACGATTCACAGGCCGTCGCGAACGCTTACGCGAACGAGATAGTCGAATTTATTAACACGGTAAGGAACGACGGCAATGCCGCTGATTTTATCAACATCCAGCAGAACCTCGGCGCATCTACGTTCCCTCCGGGATACGGCGTCCAACTGTTCCGTATCGACGGGGTAACCCCTCTCAACGATACGAACGGTGACGGCACGGTCGATGTCGGCAACATCAACCCCGGCGCGACGCAGGACTTCATCGTCCGCATCACCGTTCCGGGCAGCGCTGTTGCGGGCGGTCCGTACCTGGCCGTTATCAACGCAATTTCGGCAAACGATCCGACCGAGACCAACACGACCACCGACGAGATAACGGCGATCAACCCCGCCGCGGTCGACATCGGCAACTACGACGGAGCGGTCGGCACCAATGACACCCCGGCCAACATCGATACAGCTCCGGGCCTGCCGGTCGACTTCCCTCTCGATGTCATCAACACCGGCGGATCGAGCGACAATTTCGATCTGTCCTCGACATTCCCCGCCGGCTGGACAGTGACTTTCTATCTCGACGCCAACGCTAACGGTATCCTCGACAACCCCGAGCTCACCCCGATCGCCAATGTCGGGCCGGTAGCTGCGGGCGCCGAGGTCAGCGTTATAGCGCGCGTCGATGTACCCGTCGGCGAGATCCCGGGCATCAACGCGGTCACCTTCAGGGCCACTTCGGCTCTCAACGCCGGCATATTCGACGAGATCGCCAACACGGTGACCGTGCTCGGCACGGCTGCCGTAACAATCACGCCCGACAGGATCGGTACAGGTACGGCCAACGGCACGGTCCGCTACCAGCACACCGTTACCAACACGGGCAACGTCGACGATACCTTCATGCTCAGCGCGCTCAGCTCGAACGCCTGGAGCTACGCCTTCTTCGATCTGGCCAACAACCCGATCCCCTCGGTCACACTCGTAGCCGGCGCCACCCAGGACATTATTGTTCAGCTGTCGATCCCCGGTGGCGTGGCTGTAGGCACGATCGAGACCGGCACTATCACTGTGACCGGAAACGGCACAGGCGCCACCGATTCGGCTATCGACGTCACGACGATCGTGGCCGGAAACCTCGTTCTGACCAAGTCGGTCAGCCCTGTGGGCAATCAGCTTCCCGGAACGGAACTGACCTACCGGACCGACTACTCGAACGTGGGCGTGGCGGCTCTGACCAACATCGTCATCTACGACGCGATCCCCGCTTGGACGCAGTTCAGGGTCGGCTCGGAGTCCGACGGCACCCTGGCGCCCGGGATCACTGCGATGACGACCGAGTTCTCCGATGACGGCGGCGGTACGTGGGCTTACGTGCCTGTCGGCGGCGGCGGCGGTGCGCCGGCCGGATTCGACGCCAACGTGACCAACGTCCGGTGGACCCTCACCGGT
>DAOVNN010000034.1 GCA_030630165.1 Candidatus Krumholzibacteriota bacterium | reverse complement strand
GTGAATTAAAAATCACAACCTGAAAGGGCTGGTATGCCGGGAAGAGTACTTATAGTAGACGATGAAAAGGCGATCAGATGGTCCCTGGGAGAGGCACTCAAGAACGAGGGGTACGATGTATCGGAGGCGGAAAACGGGAAGACGGGGATAAAATCGTTCCGGGACGATCCGGCCGATATCGTCATCCTCGACCTCAAGCTTCCAGACAAGAGCGGCCTCGATATCCTCAAGACATTGAAAAAAGAGGATGAGGACCTGCCCGTTATAATGATGACTGCTTACGGTGAGGTAGATACGGCCGTTGAGGCCCTCAAGGGCGGAGCCTACGACTTCATACTCAAGCCTTTCCAGCTCGAGAAGATGAAGGTGGCCATCCGGCACGCTCTGGAGAACAGGCAGCTCAAGACCGAACTGGACGGCATCAAGGAGAAAGACAGAGAGAATTACAATATAAAGAGCTTCATCGGTAAGAGCGAGGTCATGCAGGAGGTCTTCGAGACGATCCGGAAGATCGGTGAGAGCAGGGCCAGCACGATCCTTATCCAGGGTGAGAGTGGAACGGGAAAGGAGCTCGTCGCAAGGGCGATCCACGACGCGAGCGAAGGTGGCAAGACGAGACCCTTCCTGGAGATCAACTGCGCGGCCCTGCCCGAGACCCTGCTTGAGAGCGAACTTTTCGGACATGAGAAAGGCTCTTTCACAGATGCCAAGACGAGAAAAAAGGGCCTCTTCGAGCTGGCTGAGGGCGGAACGATATTTCTCGACGAGATAGGAGAGATGGGGGTAACGCTTCAGAGCAGGCTGCTTCGCGTCCTGGAAAACAAGACATTCAGACGCGTCGGGGGAGTGAAGGATCTACGGACCAATACGAGGATCATTTCCGCGACGAACAGGGACCTGAAACGTTCTATCAAGGAAGGCCTTTTCAGGAACGACCTGTACTACAGGCTGCAGGTCATACCGATCAACCTTCCTCCGCTGCGTGACAGGAAAGAAGACATCCAGCTTCTGACGAACCACTTCATCTCCATGTTCAACAAGGAATTCAAGAAGGGCATCAAAAAAGCCGGCAAGGACGTTCTGAAGGTCCTCCAGGGTTACTCCTGGCCCGGTAACGTGAGGGAGCTCAAGAACGTCATAGAGAGGGCTATCCTGCTCGATGCCGAGGACGAACTCCTGCCTGAACACATCCCGGCCGAAATCTCGGGAGAATGTCTGGAGAACGGGGATGGGATCGATTCCAACGGGCTCTCCAACATCGGACCGGTGAGCATCCGCGAGATGGAGAAGATGCTTATAATGAAGACCCTCGATGAGACCGGCGGCAATAAATCACAGGCCGCCAGGATCCTCGGAATAAGCCGCCAGACGCTCAGAGAGAAGACAAAGCTGTACGAAATGGAGTGACGCGGATGAATCCAGAAATCTGGGCGCTTGTCGAAAGGGAAGAGGTCACTGAGATCCTCGAGGAACTTGCCTCCGAGGAGAATCTGCATCTGCGCACCCTCGTCTCCGTTTCCGAGGCGCTGGGCATGGAGGAGCCTCAGGGAGGTATAATCCTCGTCATAGATTCTTCAGGAGAGCACTCGAATCACGCCGCTTTGATAAAAAGGTTCACCAGGACTTTCATACAGTTCGACGCCATCGTTTTCGGGCCGCGGAAGGAAAATAATGACGACGGGGCCGAGAGAAGAGCAGGCGTGGACCTCTATGTCCCTGTGCCTGTCGACCGTGAGGATTTTTTCGTCAGGGCGATCAACCTCATAGCTCTGAGGCGCATGAAGTGCGCGGCCGGTATCGTCGGCCGATCCGAGCCTCTCAACGAGATGCTCGAGATGGCAATGCAGGTCGCTCCGACAGAAGTATCGGTTCTTATCGAGGGGGAAAGCGGCTCCGGCAAGGAACTGACGGCAAAGGTCCTTCACATGATGAGCCGGCGCAGCACAAAACCCTTCGAGGCAGTGAATGTCGGAGCTCTCGCCGAGGGTGTTCTCGAGAGCGAGCTGTTCGGGCACGAGAAGGGCGCCTTCACCGGGGCTGTGGCAAGAAGGCGCGGTCTGTTCGAGCGTGCAGATACAGGAACGCTCCTGCTGGACGAAGTCGGAGAGATGTCGCTCGGGATGCAGGTCAAGCTACTCAGGGTCCTGGAAACAGGAGAGTTCCTGAGGGTCGGAGGCATGGAGAGACTCCACGCCGATGTCAGACTGATAGCTGCCACGAACAGGGAGCTGGAGACAGCAGTCGAACAGGGCGTCTTCAGGAAGGACCTTTATTACAGACTCAAGGTAGTCCAGATCAGGATCCCGCCCTTGAGAGCCAGGCAGGAGGATATCCCCTTCCTCGTGAGATATTTCCTGCGCCGTTCGGCTGCCAGACATGGAAAAACGATAAAGGGAATCGATCGAAAAGGTATGGAGATGCTCGTCCGCTACCCATGGCCGGGCAATGTACGTGAACTGGCGAACATGGTAGACAACCTCATAGTGCTGAGCCGGAATCCCGTAATCAAGGCAGAGGAAATCGAGAAACGGCTTCATGAGAGGCTGGGCAGAGAGAGCCAGGCCTTCCCCGATCTTCCGATACATGTCCAGAAAACGCGCGAAGAGGTGGAGAGAGAGCTGATAATCAATTCTCTTCTCTCTCTGCACAATGACGTCAGGGAGATCCTGCATGTACTCAGGGAAAGGCCTGGACAGGGTGGCGCGCCGGGAAGATGGGATACATGGGTCGAGGTAGAGGAAGCGGGGGATGATCAGCACCCTGACATGAACAGTATAGAAAAAGAGGCCATACGCGAAGCACTGAGCAGGAACGGAGGAAACAGGAGGAGGGCAGCGAGACAGCTCGGAATGTCCGAAAGGACGCTTTACAGAAGGCTCAAGGAGTATGGACTAGCATAAATGGGTCCTTCTGAAGATGTTTTTAACGTTTGTTTAGGATTCCAGTGTCTGTTATAATCAGTATGTAACAAGTGCCGGCCGATTGTCGCTGCTGATAGATTTGGAGTTCTGAAGATATACCCCCTGGGAAATCGGAGAAATGCATGCGGATCCGTATTTTCGTGTTGTGTCTGCTCCTCATATTCAGCCTTGCAACAGGCGCGTCAGCGGAGAAGTACGCAGGTGAGTTCATGGCCCTCGGCGGCGGCGCAAGGGCGATGTCGATGGGTGGCGCATTCATAGCCGTTGCTAATGACGCGACCACTACCTACTGGAACCCAGCCGGAATCGCTGATTTCTCATCCTTTCTGACGACTCCCGGAAGCTGGGAGATGTCTCTGATGCACTCCGAGAGATTCGGAGAACTGATCGACTACAACTACTTCTCCTCCGCCTTCCCGCTTAAGAACGGAAAGTCCGGATGGGGAGTCTCTCTTATCCACATGGGTATAGACGATATCCGTATTGTCCCGATGAACGACGGGATGATAGATAACTCGGACGGCGACGACAGATTCGAGCCCTGGAACGGTGAGAGTCTCAATTTCGATTACAGGAACTATCCTCTCGAAAGCGTCAATGACCTGGCGGTCTTTCTCAGTTACGGGCAGATGATGAGCTGGGGCGATGTCGGAGCGACACTGAAGTTCATCAGGAACGACCAGGTCACCGGTGTTTCGAGTTTCGGACTCGGTGTCGATCTGGGATATCTCAAGCGCGGACTCTGGCGCGACCTCGCCGTTGGGGTGAAGCTCCAGGACGCTACCGGTACATTCATCAGCTGGAGCACCGGGAAACGTGAGTTTATCTACCCCGCTGTCAAGCTGGGCCTGGCCTGGCCGATAACGATAAAGAGCATGAACAGCGTGCTGGTTCTCGCCGCGGACAGCGACTTTCGTTTTGAGAACAGGAAGTGGGTCTCACAGTACTGGATCGGAAGCGCCAGCGCCGATTTCCATTTCGGCATGGAACTCCTTATCCGCAATCTCGTTGCGCTCAGGGGCGGTAACGACATGGGCAGATGGACAGCGGGCGCGGGATTCCTGCTGAAAGACTTCACCTCCTGGGAATTCAATCTAGGTATAGATTACGCTTTACTCATGCACGATTTTCTCGATACGACCCATCGCGTCTCACTACTCGTCTCTTTCTGACAGGGCCGTTGCCGGGAACCCGGGGGTGTTGCAGCCGGTTGAAGATCCTCACGATGATACTGGCTGGAGGAACCGGTGAGGGCCTCTCCGTTTTGACCCGGCACAGGGCAAGGACCGCGGTCCCGTTCGGTGGCCGGTACAGGGTCATAGATTTCTGCCTCAGCAATGCCGTTCATTCCGGCCTCACAGACATCAATATCCTCGCTCAGTACAATCCAAAATCGTTGATCGAACATATCAGGATGGGTAAACCGTGGGACCTCGACAGGAAACACGGCGGCGTTACCATCCTTCAGCCCTCATACCACGGTGAGGCTGCTCACTGGTATCTAGGCACTGCCGACGCTCTCTATCAGAACCTCGATATAATAAAGGACTCAGGCTGCGACCTCGTCCTGGTACTGTCCGGGGATCAGGTCTATGTCGCGGATTACGGGGAGATCATTGCTTTCCATCTTTCTCATGACGGACCGGTGACGATCGCGTGCAAGAAGGTCTCACCGAGAGAGAGTTCCAGGTTCGGCATGATCCGGTGTGCCAGGGACGGACTCGTCAAACAGTTCAGGGAAAAGCCTGCCCGGTCACTGCTCAGCGACAGGGCCTCGCTCGGCATATATCTGTTCAACGCGAGATTGCTTGCTGGACTTCTCAGGGCGAACGGGCCTGATATCGTATTCGATATGCTCATTCCTCTTATCGAAGAGAAAAAAGTATTCGCATTTCCGTTTGATTCGTACTGGGAAGATATAGGTTCTATAGCTGCTTATTACCGCGCGTCGATGAGATTGCTCAGAGGCGGGCCGCTGACATCGAAACGGGGATGGCCGGTGTATACAAGAGGTGACGATCTGCCTCCTGCTCGTTTCTGCGAAGAATCGGAAGTGTCCGATTCGATAGTGGCCTGCGGCTGCCGTATCGAAGGTAAGGTCAGCGGAAGCATCCTCTTTCCGGGCGCGTCAGTAGAGAAGGACGCCGAGGTCAGGGACAGCATCGTATTCTCGAATTCGAGGATACGCCGTGGAGCAAGGGTCGAGCGAACCATCCTGGACAAGGATGTGACTGTCGGAACCGGTGCCTGTATAGGTTTCGCTGAGCAGCCGTCAGGAGACATTACCGTCATCGGCAAAGGCGCGTCCGTACGAAACGACGCTGCTGTAAGGCGCGGAAGGATAGTAGAGCCGGGTGAAAAGGTGAGGGACCAGAGATGATCAGAAGGATTTCGGCATTCATACTGGCAGGCGGCGTCGGCAAACGGCTCAGCCTGATGACGGCGCACAGGGCGAAACCTGCCGTTCCATTCGCCGGCAAGTACAGAATAATAGATTTTACGCTTACAAACTGCGTCAGGTCGGGGATTGGAGAGGTCTTCGTGCTCGCCCAGTACATCTCCCGCTCCCTGGAACGTCACCTCGGAATCGGCAAGCCATGGGATCTGGACAGGGCAACGGGCGGACTGCACATACTGCATCCACATCTTGGTTTCAGGGCTGCCGACTGGTACAAGGGAACTGCGGACGCCATCTACCAGAACATGTCGATCCTCGAATCGCTCGATTCCGAGCATGTTCTGATCCTTTCGGGAGATCATGTATATAATATGGACTACAGCGATTTTCTCGATTTTCACGTCAAATCCGGAATGCCACTGACCGTGGCCGTTACCGATGTGCCGAGGAGCATGACGAGGCATTTCGGGATCGCGACAGTAAACAGCGAAGGGAGGATCCTTCGTTTTGACGAGAAACCCGAAAAGGCGAAAAGCGCGCTTGCCTCGATGGGAATATATATATTCAATCGCCGCTTCCTGATGAGCACGCTGGAAAGATTGAAAAAATCACACGACGATCTCGATTTCGGCAAGCACATCATTCCAGACCTCGTAGGCAGGGGCAGGGTTGCGGCTTTCAGATACGGCGGCTTCTGGCTCGATATAGGGACCCTGAAGTCATACTACCACGCGAGCCTGTCGCTGCTGACGAAGCGCCCCCGCCTCGAGTTTTCCGGCAAAAGGCACGGGGTAATGACTGCCCCGGATGACTATCCGCCGATGCGCCTGATGGCCGGCTCCAGCATAGAAAAAGCGATGATCTGCAGCGGCTCCGTCATCTCGGGCACAGTTCGCTCATCAGTCCTTTCCCCCGGAGTTATCGTTGAGAAAGGCGCGCTTGTAGAAGATTCCGTTATTCTCCATGACTGCGTGATCGGAAAGGGAGCGAAAGTCGTGCGGGCGATACTCGATAAGGCAGTCCGTATCGGGAGTGATGCCGTGGTTGGTATCGGGGACGCGCGTACTCCCAGCGACCTCCAGCCGGAATATCTCGATTTTGGAGTAACGCTAGTCGGCAAGGGAACCAGGATACCGACTGGAATAAAGGTCGGTACAAATTGCCTGGTTGCGGGACGAGTCAGGCGCAAGGATATCCCTGATGGCGTGAGCTCTATTTCGGGAGACAAATCAGTCTGATTCTATCCAGATCATCAGTCTGTCACCAGGGAAGACGAGGTCTTTCTTGATGCTGCTGTTCCACGCGAGTATATCTGACACTCTTGCCCTGTACCGCCTGCCTATCGCGCTCAGCGTCTCGCCCTTCCTCACCGTGTGGAAAACCTTCTTTTTCCCGTCCATCTGCTTCGGATCGTCTGTCCGGCCGCTCGATGCAGCGATCTGCGTATTCGCGCCGGAGGGAAGGTATATCACCAGACTCTGGCCGGGATGGATAGTGGAATTGTAACGCAGGTTGTTCCATCTCCTGACCTTACTGAGACCGACATGATGGCGCTCGGCGATCTCGCTCAATGTATCGCCGCCCCTGACGGTATAGACGACCTTTTTCTGTCCCTTTGGCGCGCTGTATTTCTTGACGGTGATCTTCGACGGTAGATTGGGCGCTTCCCTGTACTTGGGCTTGCTCGTAGCCGAGGCTACCTGCCCGGAGTCCTTGACCGGAATCAGAAGGATAGTGCCTTCCCTGATCCTGTGTGCATTCCTGATGTTGTTGATCCGTTTCAGCTCGGACTGGGAGATCTCGTACCTGGAGGATATCCGTGAGAGCGTTTCGCCTCGACGTACCTTGTGCCTGTGCCAGGAGACACGCTCCTCGGGAGGTATGTCCGCAAGAACGGCCAGGACCGCGTCGGCCTTCCCGTAAGGGACCTTCAGGTCTATCTCCATATCGGGAGGGGTGGCCCATCTCTTCAGTGCCGGATTGAGTTTTTTCAGCCTCGTGATCGTGCAGTCGGCACCCCTCGAAATGTGTTTGAGGTCGGTCGAGCGATCGATAGTCACCTGGTCGAATGTGAACGGTTCGACAGGGCCGATCTTGAATCCGTATGCAGCCGGATCGCGACCGATGGTCAGCGCGGCCATGAATTTGGGAACGAACCATTTCGTCTGGCTGGGCAGGCGCAGCATCCAGTAGTCTTCTGTCTTCTGCCTCGAGATGGCGCCCGCGACCCTGTATTCACCCGCGTTGTATCCAGCTAGCGCCAGGTCCCATCTGCCGAAAAGACCGTGTAGATATTTCAGATAGTTGGCGGCGGCATAAGTGGCGGCTACGATATCTTTTCTCTCATCTATCCACCAGTTGGTCCTGAGTCCGAAGAGGCGCCCTGTCCCGGCCATGAACTGCCAGGGGCCGGTAGCCTTGACACACGACCTGGCGTTGAAGTTCAGGCCGCTTTCGATAACAGCGAGGAAGAGCAGGTCACGGGGCAGTTCCTGTTCGACGAGTATAGGTTCGATAATATCACGGTACATCTCGACCCGCTCGAGCCATCTGGTAAAATGCCTTCGGCCTTTGCCCTGAAAATACCGGAGCCAGTGCTCGGTGCGCCAGTTCAACACGACTTCGATCTCTTCCTCGACAACATGGTTCTGGCCGATCGAGTCAATCACCGAGACCATCAGGTCGCGCCACTCGTTTTCCGTTTCCTCGTCTTCTATATGGTTATTCAGGACTATGGCGCTATGTTCGAGCATATCGAGGTGGTCACAGACAAACGGGTCAGGATCTGTAGACCTGAATTCATTGATATCGACGATAAGGGATTCACTGAGTGATTGGGAGTACTCGAGGTTGCCGAGTTTGTAATAGGCCTCGGCCTCGTCGAGTTTCCTGCTGAGCAGCATAAGCTGCGGATAGAGGAGGTAGACCTCTTCTTCACTGCCCGACGGACCGATATTGTCCTGTCTGGCCGATTTTCCGCTTTTTCCGGCTGGAAAACAGCCGGTAAGGGAAATCGTTATCATCAGAGCGAGCAGCGTCGTAAGCAGGCGTTTCATTCCTTCTAACCTCCAGATCTGGCGTAATATATCCAAATCCGTGGCAATATTCAAGGACAGAACGTGCCGCGGATCGATAGTCTGTTATACATATATATGCATGAATGATGCCCCTTGAATCGCGCGCACCCCTTTAAATCGATGTAATAATAGTGTATAATGATCAAAGGAGTATGCTGTAAGAACGACCCTGCGCCAGCGAGACGAATTATGCACCATGGGTTCAAGAAAGATTACAGGTTTCTCCTGTCGAGACTGATCCCCCGGCACCGGCTGTCCTCCAGCAGGATCGAGGGCATCAGGAGTGCCCTTGCCTCTGGAATACACACGGAGCTGATAAGGGAGGCATGGCTCTCGATGGAGGAACTCGTTTCCCTTCGTATCTACGACCGCGGGTCCCCCGAGACCAGGGGGGGAGAGGTCCACGTCCAGTTTACCGAAAGATCCGGGCCCTCAAGGATAACCCTCGAGATGCCTTCGGCCGAGTACAGCGCTGTCTCGGGAACAGACCTGATCCGGGGAGGGGTCGTTCCATCGGTCCTTGCCGGCATCATTTCCGCCCTCGCCCTCGACGAGTCGCCCGTCAATATCACGGACAGGCTCGAAAATCTGCTCGATCTGGCGGGAAACATAGACCCCGGGGCTTCTGCCTTCCTCATGCTGTTCAGTGAATTCGAGGCACCGAATATCAGAAAATCCGGGCGGATCGGGGAATCTTCCCTCGCTGACGCCGAATCGAGCGGCTTTTACGGGGCGTCGCTGGGATCCGAAGAATCTGTGATTCTTGTCGAACGCGGCCGCATGGACGGAAGCATCTTTCCTGTCGATGAAAAGTCCGGAACAGTCATGCTCTTCCCGCTGAGAAGCGCGGGGCTTGTCTACGGCTTGCTCGAGGTACATTCTTCCTCGCGAGGAAATCCAAAGAGCGACAGTATGATCAACTATCACCTCGTCGCGAAAGGGGTCATCAGGGTTCTGGACAACAATCGCCAGCTCGAGCGAATGGTGTCGATCGACAGGCTTACCGGCGTGAACAATAGAAACAACTACGAGATTCAGCTTCCGCTCGAGATGGAGAGGGCTACACGTAACAGAAAAAGCCTGGCCTTTCTCATCATGGACATAGATGACTTCAAATTCTTCAATGACAAGTATGGCCACGATACAGGAGATAAGGTACTCAAGCTCGTAGCCGATACGGTCAAGAAGCATCTGAGGAAGATAGATCAGCTGTTCAGATTCGGTGGAGAGGAATTCATCGCTCTACTCCCTGGCGCGGGACGTGAAGCAGCCGAGAGAACAGCCGAGAGAATCCGCGAGGTAGTGGCCGGTACGAAGCTGTCGATGGATGACGGAAGCGCGCTGGGTATTACGATCAGCGTAGGAGGATGCATTTTCCCCGTAGATGCCGGCGACGAGGAAGAACTCTTCCGCAAGGCCGATCAGGCGATGTACAGAGCGAAAAGGGAGGGAAAGAACAAGGTATCTTTCTTCACAGGATAGAATAACCGGATACGGCCGGGAGGTGGATGATGTTCGTGTGGTGGGCCGTCTTTTTCTTTGCGGGTACGATCTTTCCTACAGGCGCCAACGCCGCGGCGGCGGCTTTGACGGCCGCTTCCATCCTTGTCTTCCGACAGAGCACTCTTTCTCCTGATCTCCGGCGACGTACATACCTGACATGTGCCTCAGGGCTTCTTGTCCTCATGACGGCATCTCTCACACCAATAGACAGGGACGCCCTGAACGGTTCGGCCGCACGGTCGGCCCGCCGTTCAACCGAGTTCTCCGCTCCCGCTTCAGCTGTAAGGAAGAGGGTCATAGCGATCATCAGCGACAGAGCACTGAGAGAGAATACGAAGGGGCTGTTGAGGGCACTCCTGATCGCGGACAGAAAAGCTCTCTCGATCAGTGACAGGCGGTACTGGAGCGCGACAGGGACCGCTCATTACCTTGCACTGAGCGGACTCCACCTCGGGCTGATAGCATTGCCGGTCTTCGGAATTCTCGTTCTTGCAGGTGCGAGGGGGTTATTGCGCGATATAGCGGCCTTGTTCGTTCTTTGTTTTTATGCTTCCGTAGCGGGTAATCCGGGATCCCTTCTCAGAGCTCTGTCCATGATGACGGTGATCAGGTTCTTCAGGATTGCCGGAATCAGGATCAGTCTCGCGCAATGTGTCGTCGCCGGAGCCTTCCTGGTATGCATACTCGACAAACGATCTCTCGGCGATACAGGTTTTCTGCTGTCGTTCAACGCGGCAGCGGGCGTTGCCATGCTCGGAGCGCCGGTATGCAGGTCCATCAAGAATCGGATGTCCGGGAAGAGAGGCAGAAGGATACTGCTTCCTCCGGTCATCGCCCTGGCAATGTCGCTCTGTGTACAGTTATCAATGCTTCCGCTTCTGGTGAGGATCTTCGGGTTTGCCCCTCTGGCAGGCCCCGTCATGAGCGTAATAATGGCAATGCCTGTGATGGCCCTCCTGTACGGCGGTTTTATTTACGTCATCGCCGGACACATGACCGGGTCGATCGCGGCAATGCCGCTGAATCTGCTTTCGAGTCTCGCGACCGGCCTTGTCTCACGCGGATCTGTTCTGACCCGGACAGTGGTTGTGATAACGGATTTCGACATCCGGGCGTTTATACCGGGTCTCGCGCTCTGCTCCCTGGCTTTAAGGTGGGATGCTAACAGAAGCAAGGTGTTGATGACGGGACTGCTCCTCGCTGCTCTCTCTTTCCTGCCCCCGTTGAACGAACAGGATGCCGGCATGGAAGAAACGCTCCGTTTAGCACGCTTCGAAGCTCTTCTCTTCGGAGGTTCGGGAGGCATCCTCGTCCTTGAGAACTGGCCGGCGGCATGGTCCGCGCCATACCTGGTCAGAGAAGTGCGGAGATCCGGAGTGAGAAATATAGGATCCCTTGTAATACTCGATCCAGGAGACTTCGAGCCTGAGGGGATATCAATCATCGCGGGCGACCTGGGCGCCGAGCGGATATTCTTCAGCCCATGGTTCGACGGCCCGTATCCGGATGTTGCCGTGTGGCGCTCGATCCGAGAGGACACGATCCTGGCGGGGGAAAGTATTCGCCTTCCTGTCCGCGCTCCCTCTGTCCTGCCGGGACGGGGAAAACGTGCCGACAAAGGCGAAGCCTCTCTTGTCATATCACCGCTTGACTGAAAGGGGGATGACGGATAATATCCACCATCATCGGGGCCATTCGCAGGAGACGGCGGTGGACTACCGAACGGGCGCCATGCCAGGCGGCCGAATCCAGCCAACCAAGACTCCGTGGTTCGGCCCTCTCGATCAGGGAGTGATGATGAAAGAAAAGATGAAGATCGCCGTAATAGCCTCCGGTCGGGGAAGCAATTTTCGAGCGCTTGCGCTGGCCTGCCGCGAAGAGGGATACCCCGCTGAGGTCGCTCTGCTGATCTCCGACAATCCGGACGCCGGAGCCCTGGAATTCGCACGTGAAAACGGTATTGAAAGCGCCGTCATCGACTGCGGTCCGAAGAGGGGTTCGATGTCTCTCGAGTCGAGCGAGACGATGTACGGTCTCTGCCTTGAACGTGGAATCGAACTCGTCTGTCTTGCCGGATTCATGAGAATAGTCAAGGGGAAGATCCTCGATGAATATGCCGGCAGGATGCTGAATATTCATCCTGCCCTGCTCCCCAGCTTCAAGGGCCTGCACGGACAGCAGCAGGCTCTCGACTATGGCGTGAAGTATACAGGCTGCACTGTTCATTTCGTCGATGCAGGGGTAGATACAGGTCCGATAATCATACAGAAGATAGTCTCCGTATTGCAGGATGACAGCGAAGAGTCCCTGAGCAAGAGGATACTCGCCGAGGAACACATTGCATATCCGGAGGCGGTCCGGCTTTATGCCGGAGGAGCAGTAAAGACCGAGGGAAGGAGAGTTCTGATCAGTGATGAGTAGTGACAAAAGCAGACTCGCGGAAATCGTGCCTGATTACAGCGGCAAGGTGAGGGATATATACGACCTGGGGGAGATGCTTCTCATCGTCGCATCCGACCGCCTCTCCGCTTTCGATTCGGTCATCCCCACCCCGATACCGGGCAAGGGTATTGTGCTCAATACCATCTCAGCCGCATGGTTCGACAAGTTCGATACCATGCCCAATCACATGATCTCAGTGGAAGTAGAGGATTTCCCAGAACCTTTTAACGAATTTTCGGAGGAGCTTGCCGGCAGATCGATGCTCGTCAAAAAGGCTGCCCGGCTCGATATCGAATGCATCGTCCGCGGCTACATCTCGGGATCCGGATGGAAGGAATACCAGAAGAACGGCGCTGTCTGCGGCATCAAGCTGCCAGCCGGACTTACAAATTCGGATAAGCTCGAAAAGCCGATATTCACCCCTTCCACCAAGGCCGATTCGGGGCACGACGAGAACATCTCTATCGAAGAAGCGGCAAAGATCGTCGGGCAGGATAACGCCAGGGAACTTGAAAGAATAAGTCTGGATCTCTACACGAGTGCAAGCGAGTTCGCGCTCTCAAAGGGAATTATTATCGCAGATACAAAATTCGAATTCGGAGTGACCGAGGGACAGATCATCGTCATCGACGAGGTCCTGACTCCGGATTCCTCAAGGTTCTGGCTCGTTGACGAATACAAGCCGGGGCAGCAGCAGAAGAGCCTCGACAAGCAGTACGTCAGGGATTTTCTCGACGACAGCGGATGGGACCACGAACCTCCCGCACCCGAACTCCCGGCCGACATAGTCGAAAAAACGAGGGAGCGCTACGCACTCGCGGTAGAGATGCTTTTCCCCGAGCTAAACATCGAGAGGTACATGAGATGAACCGGAAGGTCCTGCGAGCTCTTATAAGTGTTACTGACAAGAATGGAGTAGTCGATTTCGCCCGCGGACTCACTGACAGAGGGGTGGAGATCATCGCATCCGGCGGGACCGCAAGAGCGATAAGGGATGCCGGCATAGAAGTGACGGGGATCAGTGACCTTACAGGATTCCCCGAGTGCATGGACGGAAGAGTGAAGACACTTCACCCCAAGGTGCACGGAGGGATCCTCGCC
>DAOVNN010000353.1 GCA_030630165.1 Candidatus Krumholzibacteriota bacterium | reverse complement strand
TCCTCCGCCACGCAACCGACCACGACGTCGAGGCGATGGGGGAGAAGAGAGAGAAGGAGCTCGAAGCGCTGAAGACATGTCAGCAGAAGGCCTCCGAGCACGACCTGCAGATCAAACTCGTCGACGTCGAGTTCCAGTTCGACGGCAACAAGATCACGTTCTACTTCACGGCCGATGGCAGGATCGATTTCAGGGAGCTCGTCAAGGACCTCGCCGGTGTGTTCAGGACGAGGATCGACCTGAGGCAGATAGGCGTGCGCGACGAGGCTCGCAGGTTCGACGGGATGGGGATGTGCGGCCGCAAGCTGTGCTGCTCCTCCTGGCTCAAGGATTTCGAGCCGGTCACGCTGAAGATGGCCAAGGACCAGAACCTGCCCCTTACACCCTCAAAGATCTCCGGGGCCTGCGGCAGGCTGATGTGCTGTCTTGCCTACGAGCTCGCCGACTACAAGGAACTCGTCAGGGACATCCCCAAGGTCGGCAGCAAGGTGAACTGCTTCGGGGGCCGGCATCGCCTCGAGAAGGTCGACATATTCAGGGCCTCGGCGATACTGAGCGATGATGACGGCAATACGATCGAGGTCACCATAGAAGATCTCAAGAGCGAACTCGAAAAGAGCGTCGAAAATGCTCCCGACGCGAGGAGCGGAGAGACGGGCGACAAGCCGGCAGGACCGGAGAAAAAAGAAAATACGGCCCGCGAGCCCGGCGCGAACAACGACAACAGGCAGAAAAGTGACGGCGGCAGGGGCCGCCGCCCGCCCCGCAGGAGAAACAGAAAGAACTGATGATATGAGCAAGCCTTTCTACATCACCACGGCGATCGATTACGTGAACCAGAAGCCTCATCTCGGCACGGCATACGAGAAGATCGGAGCGGACTGCCTGGCCCGCTACATGAGGCTGCAGGGCCGCGACACCTGGTTTGTGATGGGGAACGACGAGCACTCGACCAACGTCGAGAAGGAAGCGGTCCGCCGCGGCATGGTCCCCCATGAGTACTGCCGGGAGATGTCAGGCGTATTCACCGAAACATGGAAGACGCTGAATATATCATACGACGATTTCATACATACGACCGAGGAGCGGCACATCAGGTCGGTCACCGAGCTCTTCTCGCGGATCGAGAAGAACGGGTATATCTACAAGGGAAAGTATGAGGGGCTCTACTGCGAGTCGTGCGAGGAATTCAAGGTCGAGAAGGATCTCGTCGACGGACTCTGTCCGAGACACAAGCAGAAGCCGACGAAAATAAGCGAGGAGAACTATTTCTTCGCTCTCTCGAAGTTCGAGGAGAAGCTTCTCGAACACATAAAGAAGAACCCGGAGTTCATCCGGCCCAAGACGCGAGAGAACGAGATAGTCAACGTGATAAAGGGCGGCCTCCAGGACGTCTCGATCTCGAGGTCGGGGATAACGTGGGGCATCCCGCTGCCTATCGATCCCGGACATGTGATCTATGTCTGGTTCGACGCGCTGACGAACTACATCTCGGCCCTCGGCTTCGGAGGCGATGACACCGCGCTGTTTGACAAGCTCTGGCCGGCCGACGTCCATATCATAGGCAAGGACATCACGAGGTTCCACTGCATCATATGGCCGGCGATGCTGATGGCCGCCGGCCTGGAGCCGGCAAAGAGCGTCTTCGCCCACGGCTTCCTCTCGCTCGCCGGCGAGAAGATGAGCAAGTCGCTCGGAAACATCCTCGATCCCGTCAAGATGGCCGGCGTCTTCGGGTCCGACGGTCTGCGATATCTCCTTCTGCGCGAGGTCCCCTTCGACAAGGACGGCGACATATCGACGCGGATACTCATCGACAGGTACAATTCTGACCTGGCCAACGAGCTGGGCAACCTCTTCAGCCGGACGCTGGCTATGATCTCGAAATATCTCGGCGGCGGTGTGGCCGAAGCGCCGTTCGACAGCAGCTGCGCTCTGCACGGCGCTGTCACAGACGCGGTCGCCGGTTACAGGAAACACATGGAGCGGATGGAATTTTCGAAGGCGCTCGGAGCCTTCTGGCCGGCCGTGCAGTCGGCCAACCGTTTTATCGAGGAGAAGGCCCCCTGGGCGCTCGCCAGAGACGAGACGAAACGCGGCGAGCTTGCGGCCGTATTCAGCGAGCTTCTCGCCGTGCTGCGCACCGCGGGCTCTGCCCTCTTTCCCTTCATGCCTGAAAAGATGAGTGCGATGCTCGACCAGCTCGGCGCTGGTGGACCGTCGCTCGATGAACTTCCCCCTTCCGTGTCGGGAGCCGAGGGGCTCTCTGCTCCGGAGCCGCTTTTCCCGCGGATCCAGGAGAAACCGGAAGAGATATTCAAGGAATGATCCCCGATGCTGATTGACTCCCACGCGCATCTCGACATGCAGCAGTTCGACGGCGACCGACAGGAGGCGATATATCGCGCGAGCGAGGCCGGCGTCGGCGAGATCCTCAATGTCGGCTACGACGAAGCGACCATTGATTCGACGCTGAAGCTCTCCGATGAGTACGGATCGATCTGGGCGGCGCTCGGGATACATCCGCACAACGCCGCGGAATGGAACGACGCGCTCGAGGAGAAGCTCAAGCAGCTTCTGCTTCGCCGCAAGGTTCTGGCCGTCGGCGAGATCGGGCTTGATTATTTTCGGGACATCTCGCCGCGCGACAAGCAGCGGGAGATCTTCAGGCGGCAGATCGGGATAGCCCAGTATTTCGGCAAACCGATCGTGGTCCACTGCCGCGACGCCTTCGACGATGTCATCAGGATCCTCCGGGAGGAGGGAGCCTCAGAGGTAGGCGGGATCTTCCACGCATTCTCCGGCGGCGATCTCGAGGCGGAAGCTGTTCTCAGCCTCGGGTTTCTCATCGGGATCGGCGGCCCGCTG
>DAOVNN010000118.1 GCA_030630165.1 Candidatus Krumholzibacteriota bacterium | reverse complement strand
TCGATCTCATGCCGTTCGGCGGCGTGAAGAAGAGCGGCCTCGGGCGCGAGGGGATCAAGTTCGCCCTCCAGGAGATGACAGAGCCGCGCGTCGTCTGCTTCAACCTGTAGGGATGGTGATGTGTCATGAGCTTTAAGAGCCAGAAAGGAAGAAAGATATGGGGATTCATCTTTCTTGCCATCGGATTGTTAAATCTTGTGAGCAGTATTGCCGTCCTCGTCCAGGGAGAAAGACTGATGATGCCGATACTGAGTGTTATTACAGGTAGCGGCTTTATTGTGATGGGGTATGCGCTTATTAAGGGCAAGTTGGGAAAGCCTGCGGAGTGAAGAGCGAGATACTTGCTGTTTGAAGGGGCGCTCCGCATGGAGCGCCCCTTCATTTATATCTTCCAGCCGGGTTCAGAGCCCCAGCACGTCCGCCATATTGTAGAATCCCGCCTGTTTCCCGGCGAGGAACCTGATCGCGCGGAGCGTCCCCATCGCGAAGGTCCGCCTCGAGTGGGCCCGATGGGTAAGCTCGACCCTTTCGCCCTCCCCGGCGAATATGACGGTGTGCTCGCCGGTGACGTCTCCGCCGCGCAGAGAGTGCATGCCGATCTCCCCCGAAGGACGCTCACCGACCATCCCCTGCCGACCGTGGACCACATTCGCGCCGGTCCTTGCCTTCAGAGCCGCCTCGGCCAGTTTGACCGCCGTGCCGCTCGGGGAGTCCTTCTTCCTGTTGTGATGGATCTCCATGATCTCGATGTCGAACCCGGGGAGAGCCTTCGCGATATCCTCGGTCACTTTAAAGAGAAGATTGACGCCGAGCGACATATTCGGGCTTATTAGTACGGGTATATTGCTGGAGATCTCCCTCGCGCGGGTGATCTGTTTGTGCGACAAGCCGGTAGTTCCCGTTATCGCAGCAATACCTGCCGCCGCGCAGGCCTCGAAGAAGGCTGAAGCAGATTCGGGCAGGGTGAAGTCGACGGCGACATCTGCGTCTGCCAGGGCCGCCGCCAGGTCGTCGGTAGTCTCGACTCCGCAGACGGAGTTTCCTATACCTTCATGACCGGCGGCCTCGACAGCACCGGCAAGGGTAAGATCGTCTACTGCGTCGATCTCACAGGCCACGATGCCGCCCATCCTGCCGAGGGCGCCGTTTACGATTACCTTGATCATTTCGTGCCCCTATGCCGGCGGGTTTTTCAACTCCAGGCCGTAGTCGGTCAGAGCGGCCGCGAGCTTGACAAGATTCCCGGGAAGCATCCTGACAAGCGGCAGGCGGACGTTACCTACGCCCATGCCGAGCATGTTCATCGATTCCTTCACCGGCATCGGATTAGTCTCTATGAACATCGACTGGTTGAGGGGGAGCAGCTTGTAGTGCAGCTCACGGGCCTTGTCGTAGTCCCCCTTCTCGAACGCCGATATCATCTCGCGCACGTCCTTCGGGACGATGTTTCCCACGACGCTCACCACTCCGGTTCCGCCTATCGCCAGTATCGGGAAGGTTATCGAGTCGTCTCCCGAGAGGAGGTTTATCCTTCCCTCGCAGAGCATGATGATCTCTGCCATCTGCTCGACAGAGCCGCTCGCCTCTTTCACTGCCACGATGAGATCGTGGTGCGACAACCTGGCGACGGTGGCCGGCTGCATGTTCAGGCCGGTCCTCCCCGGGACGTTGTAGAGCATCAGCGGGAGCTGGCCGTCGTCGGCGAGCTTCATGAAGTGCGCGTACAACCCCTCCTGCGTCGGCTTGTTGTAGTAGGGGGTCACTACCATAGCGCCGTCCGCACCGAGTTCCTTCGCCTTTTTAATATTCTCGATCGATTTAGTCGTCGAATTGGTGCCGCAGCCGGCGACGACCTTGAGCTTCCCCGCCGCTTCCTCGACGACGACCTCGATGATCCTGAAATGCTCCTGCCAGGTATAAGTTGGGTTTTCGCTGGTAGTAGCACAGGGGACCAGTCCATCGGTTCCGGCGTCCATATGGAACCGGACCAGCTCGCGAAGCTTCTCTTCGTTCAGGTCTCCGTTTTCCTTAAACGGTGTTACCAGAGCAACATATAGACCTCTGAGCATGACACCCTCCTCCTTCGTTCACAGCCCTGTCCGTGCAGTCTCGGACGCCCTCGCGCGGTCTTTCACCGCCTTCGGGCAACACAGACTCTATTCCCACAGGGTGGAGTTGTCAAGATTTACAGGAGGATTTCATCATAAAATGGTACCAGGCGAAAAATTCTTCTTGACGATAGGTTAATATTAAGATATTATAATTTCGTTATGAAAAAGACGAAGACAGAAATAAAGGGACCGGCGTTGTCGCGGGGACCACTGAGAGAAGATGAGATAGAGAAGTCGGCAGAGATCCTCAAGGCTCTGGCCAACCCAGCGAGGCTTCGACTCGTCAACATCCTGGTCGGCGGCGAAAAGACCGTATCCCAGCTCTGCGAAATTTCCGGCCTGAAACAGTCACTGGTGTCACAACAGTTGAAAAATCTCAGGCTGAACGATATCGTAGAGCGCAGAAAAGAAGTTTCAAGGGTCTATTACAGGCTCAAGGAAAAGAACGTAGTAACCATGCTGAACTGCCTCGGCAGATGCGGATGCTCCAGCGGCTGAAGGCAAGGAGGACAAATGAGCGACAAGGTACTTCATGTAAGCGAAGATGAGTTTCAGGCACAGGTGCTCGACGCGGCTGTTCCTGTAGTAGTTGATTTCTGGGCGCCCTGGTGCGGCCCCTGCCTGATGATCGGACCGATCATCGAAGAATTGGCCGGCGAGTACAATGGCAAGGTCACCTTCGCCAAAGTGAACACGGACGACGCGAGAAACGTCGCCATCAAGTACGGCATCATGGGGATCCCGACGCTCAAGATCTTCAAGAGCGGCGAGGAAATCGCTTCAGTATCCGGTGCGCTGCCAAAGGAACACCTCAAGCAGTGGATCGACGAGGCCGTATAGCAGGACACATAAGCTCCAGAATGAAAAGCAGGCAGATGGCGGGCCGCTGAAGATGTAGTTTTTGCATCGGGCGGCCCGCCTGCTATATACTCCATATGAGAATATCACTGATTGGATCGAGCTACAGAAAGACAAGGAGACCGGATGATGAAAGTTGACAGATGGATACTCGCAGCGGTGTTTGCCGCTCTGCTTGCGGCCGGCTGTTCACGGCAGGCCGACATCGGGGGCACAGGGCTGGTCCGTCTCGACGAGAGGGTCTACGCCCTGATCGCGTACGGACCGTCATCGTCTGAGGGCCTCGGCGCGAACTCGGGTTTTATCGTCGGGGACGAGTCGGTACTCGTAATCGATTCGAGGTTTTCCTACAACCATGCCAGGCAGCTCCTCAAGGCTATCCGTTCAGTCACCGACCTGCCCGTCAGATATCTCGTCAACACGCACTATCATCCTGATCACACCTGGGGGAACTCGATTTTCCGCGCCGAGGGGGCGATGATCCTCGCCAGGCCGGAGACGAGTATCGAGATGGAGAGATTCAGTCCCATATACATGGAATACTACAAGGAGCGCAAGCCCGACGTGTTTGAGATGATCAAGGAGGTCGAGCCTGCCCTTCCCGACTCGTTCGTCACCGATGAGCTCAGCCTCGACCTCGGGGGAATCGAAGCGGTCGTGACATTTTACGGTCCCGCCCATACCGCGGGCGATCTGACGGTCGCCGTTCCGTCGAAAAGGATCGTCTTTACCGGTGGTCTGGTCAGCAACGGCTACCATCCCAACATGGGCGACCAGGGCGCCGATTTCGGGAACTGGCTCGCCGCGCTCGACAAACTGGCAGGCGCGAAGCCGAAGATAGCAGTACCCGGGCAGGGACCTGCCGGAGACGCGGGCATGATCGACCTGCAGAGGAACTACATCATCGACCTGACAGGATTGACGGTCGATGCCATAAGAAGGGGAAGGAACCTTTCCCGTTCTATCCTCGAGATCAAGGTCCCGGGCGCAGACGGGTATCTTCAGGAGAATCTCCTTCCCTTCAATATCCAGGCGATATACCGGATGAAGGCGCTCGAAGTCGTTGCCCCGCGCGTCGAGATGGATATCCCCGCGGGCTTCGTAGTAAGCGACGCCGTCGGGGGACCCGATGCCGGAATGATCCAGTGGATCCTGCAGTCGGATACCGGATATCTCGAACTCGAGCTGAGCTGGCAGCCGACGAGAAGAACTGAGGTAATACTCGAAGACATCTACGACAAGTTGGCCCGCTATGCGGGTTCTGAGGATGGCCTGTACGAACTGGTTGCGGATGGCTCGAAAAAAATGATCGTCGGCGAAGAAACAACTCCAGCAGCCATCGGCAGGTGGAAATACAGGCAGGGCACGGGAGCGGGAGGCGAAGGAGCCTGGTCGTGGACCATGATACTTATGGACGGGAAGATCTATTCTGTCAGGATACTCACCAACACGGGGAACGACCATAAACTTGAAGAGCTGAACATCGCTGCGCTGGAACAGGTGGTCTCGACTCTGAGAAGAAAATAGCGGCTTACGCGCCGTGCTTCCTGAGCCTGCCCGAGTTGGCGAGGGCGAGTGTCATTATGTCGACGGCGGGGAAGATGCCAAGTCCTCCTTGCTCGCATTCAGACTCGTTGAAAGCAGTGACTCCGTCGATCCCGCAGAACTCAGACTTCAGGACAAACGGCACCGGGTGCCAGGAGTGGCTCTTCATTGCGCAAGGTGTGGAGTGATCGCCCGCTACGATCAGCACGTCTGGCTCGAGAGCGAGAAGTGCCGGCAGGTTTGCGTCGACCTCCTCGATGACTCCTTTCTTCCCGCCGAGGTTCCCATCCTCTCCATACGAATCGGTCTTCTTGACGTGGATGAAGATGAAGTCATGATCGCCACGACGGAAGATCTCGGCAGCCGTGTCGAACTCCTCCCGCACGGAAAATCCCGTATCGACGAGGTCCATCCCGCAGAGCCGGGCGACACCGCGATAGAGCGGGTATGCCGCGACAGCAGCGCTCGACAGTCCGTACCTTTCCGAAAACGGCTCAATGACCGGTCTTCTCGATATGCCCCGCATGAGAACGGCGTTGGCCTTTCCCTCGTCGGCGAGGACCTCGCCCGCCATGGAAACAAACCGGGCGATGATCGAGGCGGTACGCTTCGCAGCTGGAGTCATCGCTACCGGAGGCAGTGGTTTTCCCCCGGTCACCTGGGGATCGGTCTCCTCGACCTCGGGAGAGAGACCCTCTCCCCTCAGGACCACTCCGAACCTGTATTCACGAACTGGCATGATGATTATCTCTATCCCGTCGATCTCCTTTATCTTCTCCCCGAGCTTCGCGCAGATCCTTTCTCCCTCTTCGTGGGGTATTCTGCCGGCACGTCTGTCGGTAAGAACGCCGTCGTCGTCGACCGTCGCGAAGTTGCCCCTTATGGCTACGTCGCCGGGAAGAAGGTCGTATCCGACCCCGGTAATCTCTACGACCCCTCTACCTGTGTCGTTTTCCGGGGCCAGGGGATCATATCCGAAAAGAGCGAAGTGAGCCGGCCCGCTGCCGGGCGTTATGCCCCGCGTTATCGGGAGGGATCTGCCGCATATACCGCCGCTGGCCAGGGCGTCGAGATTCGGTGTAACGGCCGCGTCGAGGGCGGTCTTCGGGAAGGCGGGAGTTCGTATCCCGCCGAGGCCGTCTATTACGAGGAAGATTATCTTCGAATCGTTCGCTCTGATGAGATGGCGAAGCATCTTGTTTCTCCTTTTCGTTCGACTGTTGGAATCCAGATTACAGCCGCCGGTCCCTGGTGTCAACCGGACGATGAGAGGGCCCGGCCTCAATCGGTTTGGGAATGAGGTGGAAAGGTGTTACAATAGCGGGTGAAGGAAATCAGGACACATACAATGGAGGAAAGATGATCTTTATGAAGAAAAGAAGCGGGATTGCCGTGATTTTCCTCATCGTGATGACTGTTGCGGCGGGGTGCGGGCAGAAATCCTCGGTCGTGCTCGAGGAACCGCTGCGCAACGTGGTCAAGGTGGAGAGCAACGCGCAGACACTGATGGCATGGGCCGACGCGGGAATAAAGGCCGGAGTGCTTGTCCACATCGACGGTTCGGACGACATGGCGGTCTTTCCAACCTCGCTCCATGAGACGATCAAAAACACTGCCGATCATCTCGAAAGGAATAATTCCACCGTCGTTAACAGGATAGCGACGATCATCGAAAAGGGCGGGACCGTCAACTTAGGCATGAAGGCAGGTATGTACAAACGGGTCATCTGGGTCCTGCCGTACCCCGGTTCGGTGACCGATCTTCCCCTTGAGAACTTCAAGCGGGTGCTGATGATGAAGCGCGGTTTTCCCGCGAACGAACTGGATGATTTCGCCGTATCGGGGAAGCACATAACGGGCACGCTCTCGGGTGTGCCGCTGACGATAACGAGTCTCGAGGATCTCGAGATCTCCGGTGAGACCGCGCTGGTCGACATCGATCTTTCGTATTTCGCGGGGCTTCAGGCTGTATCGGCCGAATACGAGGCGGGCACTACGGCGCTTCTGAATTTCCTCAGGGTCCTGAAGCGCAAGAAAATACCCGCGATGATGGCAACGATCAATCGCTCCTCGATAAACCAGACAGCGCCGCTGGACATCAGGTATTATGCCGATATCATCGAAGAGATGCTTGTCGATCCATCGCTCCTCTCGGGACCGGTCCGCGAGAAGTATAACCTCATGATGGAGGCTGAGAAGGCACTGAAAGCGGGGCGTTACGGTGAGGCCGCGGCCTTCTATGCCGGTCTCGCAAAGACCCATCCCTACGACGCGGGGCTGCACTTTTCGCACGCCGTCGCCCTCGGATTTCTCGACAAGGGAGAAGAATGCCGCGACGCGATGCTCAGGGCTTACAGTATCGATTCGGCATACATGAGGGGGTTCTTCCAGCTGGCCAGGGTCCTCGGGATGAACGGTCGCATAAGTGCCGGCGAGGCGCTGCTCGATACGCCCGACCTGAAGAAGACTCTTCCCGAGCTGGAGATGGACTATCAGAGAGGTTTCTTCTACATGCAGGCGGGCCTGTACCAGGAATGTGCCGCGATACTGGTCGACGTCGCGGCGAAGAAGCCGAAAGATTTCGCGATCAGGACGGTCCTCTACCGCGCGTATGAAGAACTGGGCGAAACAAAAAAGATGTACAGCATCCTGGAGGACCTGGTCCAGCTCGACAGGAACAGGGTCGCGAAGGATATGCCCTGGGCCTTCAAGAAGCTCGGAGACCTGGCGTGGAACTTCCACCTCGATTCCGTCGCGGCCAGGTGGTATCAGCAGTACCTCGAGCTGGTTCCGGACGATCCCGACCGGGCCAGGATGCTCGAGATGATCGATACGTGGAAAGACAGGGACGAGTTGTAACAATAACGGTATATTAAACGTACGTGAGTAGTGGAGGGGGCGCGTTGTTCAGTTGATCGCTGACTGAATACCCGGAACGCTCAGCCCAGCGCGCGCCGCCTCCACTATTATATCAGCCTCTCCCCTGAAGAACCTTTAACATCTCATTCAGAAGCCCGTCTTCCATGGCCTCATTGAGCCTGGAGAGAGAGAGGCGCAGTTCGTCCTCGTCGCGGATCCTGATCTCCACCGTGCATCCTCCACCCTCGAGGTTTGCCGGGAGATGGATCGATGCCGATGGCGGCAGCTCGATATCCTCGATAACACGATGAAGGAACGAGATGTCGCCGGTCATCCCCGGATGCGTGATGCCGCCGATCGCTTCGTCGAGGCGCGTGCCCGGATCATAATTACCGGCGAATTTCGAGAAGGCATCCTCTCCCCGGTCGGCGATGCCGAGCATCCCGCGCACCGCCGCGCGCCTGGCGCTCCTGCTCAGTCCGCTTCCGGCCAGCAGGCCGGCGGCGGTCTGCAGATCGATGCCGGGATGTGCGCCGAGCTGAAGCAGATCGCCGGGAGACACCCTGCTCTCGTGGATAGCGAGTCTCACTTCGTCGTCGAGCAGGCAGAGGCCGGTGAGCTTTTCAATAACTTCCGGCGTGATCTTCCTGCCGAACAGCCTGGATATGATCGGGAGAAACTCCGTGATATAGACGCCGGCAAGCATGGACGCCTTCCACGCTATCGTAAGCCTTTCCATCTCCGAGACGGGCAGGCCGTCGAGCGAAGATTCGAGCCAGATGCTAAGGGCCGGCGCCCCGGCTTCTTCCTGTTCGACGATAACGAGGGCCGGGATCTCTTCGAGACCGGCCTCACGGGCGGCGGCGATCCGCCTGAACCCCGAAACGATTCCAAATGAATCCACGGCCCGGCTGAGGATGGGGGGCGAGAGGATCCCGAGCGCTCCGATCGAACGGATGAGGTCATC
>DAOVNN010000283.1 GCA_030630165.1 Candidatus Krumholzibacteriota bacterium | reverse complement strand
TTATGATGACATCTCCGCCCCTGCCGCCGTCACCACCGTCGGGCCCTCCGCGGGGGATGAACTTCTCCCGCCTGAAGGAAACGCACCCGTTCCCCCCATTACCCGACTTGACCCGCAGCTCCACCCTGTCAATGAACATCGCGTTGCTCCTCCCGGTCGAAATACTTGCCGGGATTGAAAATATTATCCGGGTCCATCGCCCTCATGATCCGGTACTGCAGCTCGAGCTCGGCCGGCGAATAGACCATGCCGAGGAATTCCTTTTTCGTGATCCCGATACCGTGCTCCCCGCTCAGGGTCCCGCCCATACCGGCGACATGCGTGAAAAGACGCTCGACAAACACCATTGCCCTCTCCATCTCCGCAGAGCGGCGCCTGTCCGTCATGATATTGACGTGCAGGTTGCCGTCCCCGCAGTGCCCGAAGATATAGCAGTCGAGTTCGAGTTCAGATGCCACGTCGTGTATCCACGAGACCGCCTCTCCCAGCCTTCCGAGGGGAAGCGATACGTCTTCGTTGACCTTGGTGATTCCCTTGCGCGCGAGGCTCGGGCTCACCGACCGGCGCAGCTCCCACAGTATATCTCTCTCGTCGTCGTCCCTGGCCGTCAGCATCGTAAGTCCACGCTTCCCGCAGAATGACGAGAGCATGCCGTACTGCATCTCCACATCTTCCACAGAGCCGTCCATCTCGAAGAAGAGATAGCTGCTTCCCTCGATGGTCCCGGAGAGTTCCCTGTATTCGCTCACGCAGCGCATCGTCTTCGAGTCTATGAACTCGAGTACGCTTGGAGTAAATCCTGTCGCGAGAAGCGCGGAGGCTGTGTGCATCGCTTCACCATCCTCACCTGCCGCGACGAGCACCGTCCTGAACGCCTCCGGTCTCGGGAGCACCCGCATCGTGGCGGAGTAGATCGCTCCGAGTGTCCCTTCGGCCCCGATGAGAAGCGCCGTGGGGCCGCGAGGCTCAGACTCGATCACTTCGCCTTCCGCGTCGATCCAGACCATCGACTTGACATACCGCCTCGTTACCCCGTACTTGTATGCCCTCGGACCGCCGGCGTTCTCCGCAATATTACCGCCGATCGTGGAGACCCTGAAACTCGCCGGATCGGGCGGGTAGAACAACCCGTATTCGACGAGATACTCCTGGAGATCATTGTTCACGATCCCCGATTCGACCGTCACGGTACGCGCCCCGATATCGAGACCGAGTACCCGGTTCATATTCTCTGTAGAGACAACGATCCCTCCGGCGGGAACAGAGCCCCCGGAGAACCCCGTGCCGGCCCCTCTCATGAAAAGAGGCACGCTGGTTCTGCGCGCCTCCATGACTGTCCTGCGGAGATCTTCGAGGGACTGCGGGAAGACGACGGCATCGCACCGTCCCCTCCTGCCTGTGGCATCGAACCCGTACGATACCGTGTAACGGGCCTCCCGTCGGAACGGTATGCCCCGCAGCCTTTTACCAAGTTCTTTTATTCTGTTTTCGAGCTCCATCTACGAATAATCGCTTACGAAGCTCTCGAACCTGTCGAGGGCCATCGTGAGCGTTTCCTCAGCGGCCGCGAATGAGAAACGGATCATATTATCGAGACCGAACGGCCCGCCCGGTATCACGAGCAGCCCCCTCTCCTTGAGAAGCTTCTCGCAGAACTCGGAGCTTCCACTCACCCCGCAGGCCGGATAGAGCGCTGAGACGTCGACCAGGAAGTAGAATGCGCCGCCCGGCTCGGGAAAGCTGATCCCCGGGATCGCCGCGAGGCGCTCTCCGAACATCTTTTTACGCTTCTCGAATTCGTCACGCATCCGATCGCGGTCAGCCGCGCCGCTCTTTACCGCTACGACCGCAGCCGCCTGGGATATCGCGTTGGGACACCCTGTCGCGTGGGCCTGGTAGGCTCCCATCCTGTATGCGAGCTGTTCCTCGGCCAGGGCAAATCCGATCCTCCAGCCTGTCATCGCGTAACTCTTCGATACTCCCGTGACCACGACGGCCTGATCCTTGAGCGCGGGCAGGAGCTTGACGGGAGAGTGGTGCTCTACTCCGTCGAATGTCAGGAACTCGTATATCTCGTCGCTGATAAGGGCTATCCCCTCTTCGAGGAGGACGTTGCCTATCGCGGTAAGTTCTTCCTTCGTGTAGACGATCCCCGCCGGGTTGTTCGGCGAGTTAAAGAGCAGCACCTTCGGCTTTCCCTTCGTGATCTCTTCTTTCAGCATCTCTACCGTCATCTTGTAACCGGTATCAGCACCCGTCTCGACGATCCTCGGCACGGCCCCCACGAGCTTTGCCATCTCGGGATAGCTGACCCAGTAAGGCGTGACGAACATCACCTCGTCGCCCGGATCGGTCAGGGCGTAGAGGGCGTTGAATATCGAATGCTTCGCCCCATGCGAGATGACGACGTTTTTCCACTGGTAGTCGATGCCGAGGAGCTCGGAATACTCGGCTGCCACCGCCTCGCGGAGCGGCTTTATCCCGGCCGCCGGGGTGTAGCGCGTCTTCCCTTCCCTGATCGCCCTGATGCCGGCCTCTTTTATCACCTCCGGCGTCTCGAAATCAGGTTCGCCGGCGGCGAGACCCACGACATCCTCGCCCGCTTCCTTCAGGGCGTTGGCTCTCGTATTGAGGCTGAGTGTCACGGACGGTTCGATACCGGCCGCCCTTTTACTGATAAATCCTGACAAGTCGTCCCTCCCGGTGTTACCTGCCCTGCAGCGGCTTCCACTCTTCCAGTCTTGTTACCATGGCCTCCGGAACGAGGCATGTGATATCCCCTCCGAGCCTGTAGATCTCCTTCACCAGTGAGCTGTGGAGGTAGATGTACTTCTCGCTCGGCATGAGGAACACGGTCTCGAATTCCGGATGAAGTTTTCTGTTCATCAGCGCGATCATCAGCTCGTACTCGAAGTCCGATACGGCCCTCAAGCCCCTGATGACCACATCGACTTCCCTTTTTCTGAATTCGTCGACGAGCAGCCCCTCGAACGTGATTACCTCGACCCCGTCAAATCCGGCGAGGCTCTCCCTTACAGCCGTTTCTCGCTGCTCGAGGGTCAGAAGCGGATCCTTGTGATAACCCGCCGCCACCGCCACGATGACCTTGTCGAAGAGGCCCGAGATCCGTTTCACGAGATCTACGTGGCCGTTCGTGATCGGATCGAAAGTACCCGGATAAAGGGCTGGCTTTCCTTTCACTTCTGTCCCTCCGTTATATATTCGAGATACGTCACTATCGTCTGTCCGAATTTCCTCGTCCTGACCTTTTCCAGGGCGCCTCCCGGCGGGATATCGTACTCCTCGCCGCTCTCGGTTATGAGAAGATCGCAGACCTTCCTCTTCGTCGAGCTGATCGCAACGGCGATCTCACGAGAGAGACTGGAAGCGTACGGCGGATCCGCGAAGATTATATCGAATGTCTTTTTTGATCTGATTATCCGCTCGAGGTATTTCATCGCATCGCCCCGCACCACCTCAGCCTTATCGGTGAGCTTGCACCTGCCGAGGTTGGTCGTCAGCGCCCTGATGATCTTCGGGTCCTGCTCGATGAATACCGCCCTCTCCGCTCCTCTGCTGAGGGCCTCGATCCCGAGTGAGCCTGAACCGGCAAAGAGGTCGAGGACGACGGCTTCCTGCACCCTGCCGTACAGGGTATCGAATACCGAGCCCTTGACGATCTGCGCCGTCGGTCTGAACTGGGGTCCGTGGCCGCCTCTCAGGGCGATGCCCCTGCATCTGCCGGATATTACTCTCATAAGGCATTTCAGGATAAATAATCGGCGGGCGGGCGGCAAGTGAAAAGGGACCCGCAGACGGGCCCGGACAAAAAAAGCCCCCGGGGTCAGGGAATCACCCGGGGGCTCGACGTCCTAGTGGAGGGGCAAGACTATTCCACTATCGTCGGTGTAACAAAGAT
>DAOVNN010000091.1 GCA_030630165.1 Candidatus Krumholzibacteriota bacterium | reverse complement strand
CTACGTGCTGCCCGCCTACGGCACTCTGCCGACGCATGGGTCACGTATCAATCAGTCCGAGTCTGGAGAAATCGTCTCCATCGACGTGGCTGACTTCAACAAAGACAACAGGCCGGACATCGTCGTGGGTACCAGGTCGACGGCTACCCAGGGAAGGCTTGTGGCCTATTTCGGCAGGGAATAACAAACCCTCCCGGTGGGAACAGGAAAGGACTGAATCAAAATGAACGGCAAGATTAACGGAAACCTGAAGGCGGAAAGCGGGAATGTCCTTGTGGTGACTCTGCTCGTCCTGTTCGCCATCTCGGTGATCGGCGCGACGCTGGCCATGGTCTCCTCTATGGACCTGAAGATCTCGGGCAACCAGAGAACGACCACCCAGTCGCTGTTCATCGCAGAGGCGGGGCTCAACGAGGCAATTCACAGGATATCCCTGCCCAACCCGACCAATGTCGCCGTGGCAGGATGGACGGGAAACGTGGCGATCAGCGACAGCGAACCGTACGATCCTCACTGGAAGACGTACATATACCTCACTTCGCCAGGCACGGCTCCCGCTGCCGGCGGGAGTATCGTCTCGACCGGAACGCTCCAGGACCCGAACAACTCGTACCTCGAGTACAGTCAGAGGACCGGAACGAACGATGTACTCACGATAGAGCACAAATGGGATGATCGCGACGGCGACGGATCGAAGGACGTGAACGAGGTCGTACGCTACGACCCGCTCATGATCCCGCCTGAGAACTTTTCCTCAGGATTCCCGGTCGAGGTCATCACCGTGGCTGGACATTCAGCCGACGGCGAGAGGGTCATCCAGGCCGAGGTTACCAAGAGGATGATGGTAGCCCGTACGCTCGGCGCCCTCTACGTCGACAAGGCGGTGAAACTCACCGGTAACTGCGCCTTCTGCGGACACAACCACGACCTGAACACGCCTCCAGGCACAAGGCCGAACGGATGCGTGGCCTGGCATCTCTCTTCGGCGAATCTGCCGGGAGTAACAAGTACCGGCGATGTCGTAAAGACGCAGGGATCGGCAGACATTCTCGGCGATCCGCAGCCTATCGATGACGACGCGGGCAACCCGTTCTATACGCTTGCCGAGGTGCTCGGGCTCACCAACGCGGAGACGGCCAGTATTCTTGCCAGGGCGGACAATACTTCGATCGTCGCTCCGCTTGATGGCATCACATACATACAGGGTGATGCGAGCATAAACAGCAGTCTGGTCGGCGAGGGGCTCCTGTACGTAACGGGAGATCTGAAGGCATCGGGAAGCTTCATCTATACCGGGCTGATCTATGTCGAAGGGGACGTTAGCTTCACCGGTACGCCGTGGGTCCTCGGATCGATGATCGTACGGGGCACCTCCAACTTCAACTTCTCCGCTGGTAACGCCGGCGTGCTGTACAGCAAGGACGCTATCACGAACGTTCTGAGCGGTATAATGCCGTGCATCGTACTGTCGTGGAGGGAGATGTAGGCTGGACAGGCCGTATTGAGAATCGAGATCTGAAATCAACAGCCCGCCGCCGGATATCCGGCGGCGGGTTTTCTCTATCGGACAAGGATGAACTTGCCGGTCAAGGCCTCTCTTGACCTGGTCAGCGAGTAGAAATATACGCCTGGCCGGAGCATCGTCAGCTGCAGCGGTACGCCGAAATATCCCTTCTCCATCATTCCCATCCGCAGGCTGTGCAGCTGCCGTCCGAGGACGTTGTAGATCTGAAGTCTGACGGGGCCGAGCGCTGTGACCGCGTCGGGTCTAAGCCCGTCGACACTGATATGTATTACATGGTCGATGGTCTGCGAAGAAATGCCTGGTGACAGAACGCTGGCAAGCGCCGATGCAGTGATGACTGTGAGCAGCATTCGGCCGACAGGACTGCCCGGCATGATATTCCGGAAGATACGCATCACGCCTGATTATATCACACGGCGCAACCCTGGTCTCTGTCGATGGCGTGCCGGTCCCTATTTCGCCCTTGCCCTCTTGAAGATCTTGAGGATCTCGAAGGCGACGAGGTAGACTCCGGCCGCTCCAAGGACACAGCCCCAGTCGCTCATGACAGGAGGATGGAACCTGAGGAACGCTCTCACCCACGGCAGGTATATCGCCAGCAGTATAAGGACGATTGATCCCAGGACCGAGAGGAGCAGGATCCTGTTCGAAAAAAAGTTTTTATTAAAAATCGAGGCCTTCTCGTACCTGCGTGAGAGGATGTTGACGAACTGGCAGAACCCGATAGTGAGGTATGTGACGGTGGTCGCCTGCGCGTACATGATCGCGTGGGATGGATCGATCGTTCCAGATCCCTCGAGGATGTTGAAGGAGACGCCGTGGCGCACCATGAACAGGGCGTAGTTTGCAAACGAGAGGACTCCTATCAGTAGTCCGAGGAATATTACCTCCAGGGAGCTTCCGCGATTGAGTATATGGTCTTTCGGGTTGCGTGGAGGAGTCTGCATCACGTCATCAGGAGGTGGATCATAGGTGAGGTAGGTCAGCGGCATGATCTCGGCGAGCAGATCGATGGCGAGGATCTGTATCGCGAGGATCGGTATCGCCCAATTGCTCATTGCCACACCCGCCAGGCCGAAGAGAACGACGACGAGCTCCGCGGCGTTCGTGGTCATCGATGCAAGCACCGTCTTCTTGAGGTTGCGGTAGATCGTACGTCCCTCGCGGACCGCGTGTACGAGTGTCGGGAAGGAATCGTCGAGAAGGACGATCTCCGACGCCTCCTTCGAGACGTCGGAGCCTATCCTGCCCATCGCCACGCCGATGTCGGCCTTGCGCAGCGCGGGGGCGTCGTTGACACCATCCCCGGTTACGGCCACCACCTCTCCGCTTTCCATGAGCAGGTCGACTATACGCAGCTTGTCCTCGGGATCCACCCTCGAAAAGATCAGCGACTGCTCCTTCTCCATCACAGCCGTCAGCTTCGTGTCATCCATTCCCTTAAGCTCGGTGCCGGTGAAGACCTGGGACGGATGGCCGTCGGCGTCGAGGCTGATCTCATTTCCTATAGCCTGGGCCGTTATCGCGTGATCGCCCGTCATGATGAATGTCCTGATACCCGCGTCGTGGCACTGCTCCATAGCCTCGCGGACACCCTCGCGTGGAGGATCCATCATCCCGATGAGCCCGAGAAAGGTCACATCCTTCTCGACCTCTTCCATTACGTAATCCCTGCCGTCTGCCTCGAGCGGCCTGTATGCGATTGCCAGGACGCGCAGGGCCTGCCCGGAGAACTCGTCGGCGATCGTGCTGATCTTCTCGCGGTCGGCATCAGTGATCGGTTCGGGCTTCCCGTCGCGGTATATGTGCCTGCTGACAGCGAGTACGCTGTCGGTTGCCCCCTTCATCGCGCGCTGTTCGCGGTCACCGAATTGCCGCACAGAGCTCATCAGCTTTCGCTCCGAATCGAAGGGGAATTCCTTGAGTTCGGGGTTTTCCTCGTCTTCTATGGGGGAGCGGGTTCCAAGCTTGGTCGACATCGTGACCAGCGCCGCTTCGGTCGGGTCGCCTACGGGGTACCAGCCGTGGTGGTCCTCGTCCTGTTTGTGTATCTCGGCGTTCGAGGCCATTGTCGCCGCGTCCATCATGATCTCGATCTCGTCGATGCCGGGCTGGTCGATGACATTGCCAGCATCATCGAGAAGCTGTCCCTCGGGCTCGTACCCTGTGCCCGTCATTCCGTAACGCTTCCCGTTGAACCAGAGCGCCGTGACGGTCATTTCGTTTTTCGTCAGCGTGCCGGTCTTGTCGGTACTGATCACACTCGTCGAGCCGAGCGTCTCGACCGATGGCAGGCTCTTGACGACGGCGTTCATCTCGGCGAGCCGTTTGCTGGTCGTAGACATCGCTACGGTGACCTGTGCCGGCAGGGCCTGCGGGACGAGTGCCACGGCGATGCCGAGGGCGAGGACCATGCTCGTCATCAGCGTGAATCCCTGCCAGAGTGCGATCCCGAAGAGTACACCGCCTATGATGACTACGGCTATTGTCAGCCATTTCGCCAGCGAACCGAGCTCGCGCTCGAGCGGAGAGGGGGTCTGTTCCGTTTCCTGGGTCATCCCGGCGATCTTTCCCATCTCGGTGTCCATGCCGGTCCGGACGACAACGCCTGTCGCGCTGCCCGACGTCACTGTAGTTCCGGTGAAGGCCATGTTCTCGCGGTCACCGATGACGCTCGCCTCTTTGATCACATTACTTGTTTTTCCCTGCGGCATTGACTCGCCCGTAAGAGAGAAGTCGTCGGTGCGTATATCGAACGATTCTATGACCCTCAGATCGGCGGGGACCTTGTCGCCCGCTTCGAGCTGCACGATGTCGCCGGGGACCAGCCTGCCCTGTGGTATCTCCGCCATCTCACCGCCGCGCACCACCTTGGCAGGTGACTGTATGAGGGTCTTCAGGCTGTCGAGGATCCTGCTGACCTTGTATTCCTGCACGAAGCCTATTATCGCGTTGATCATCACGATGACGACCATGACGACGCCGTCCCTGTATGAGCCGATCACGAACGAGATCGTCGCGGCCACTATGAGTACGATCACGAGCAGATCCCTGAACTGCGAGAGAAAGATGAGCCACTTGGGCATGCTGATGTCGGCGGTGAGCTCATTGGGGCCCGACTCGGCGAGTCTTTTCTCCGCATCCTCTGCCGACAGGCCCTTTACGCTTGTGCCAAGGTCTGAGAAGACCTCTTCGGCTGTCATCTGGTAGTATTTTTTATCACTCATCTGTTCGGGCTCTTTCTATTAATAATCGTTTATCAAGCATCTGATCGATCAACGACTGTATATACGCTTCGCTGATCCCGGAAAATCCGGTTTTGCGGAGGATAAATCTGATAAAGATCTTCTACAAGCGAATTGTCCCGGGACCGGCGTCTGAAAAAGCGTTTCTTGATTGGCAGGTTCGGGTGGGGTAGTATCCCGGCAGGCATTCAATCTACGGAAGACAATATCAATGAACTTATGCTGCAGCAAATCGAGGGTAATGACGATATGTACAGTTGCGGTAATGACGGTTGCGCTTGCGGCCCTGATGACCTCCTGCAGCGAAGAAAAGATCGAGTGGAACGAACGGATGGTCCATGAGGCGCTCAAGTCCGCTAATCCGGCATACAATGGTGGAGCGGAGCTGCAGCTCATGGGTGGAGAAGTGATAGCCCTCGGCCTCGAGGGCACGGGAGTGACTGATCTGTCACCTCTCTCGAAGATGGGTATAAAAAGGCTCGACCTCAGGACGCTTGAAGTATCGGACATCAAGCCGCTGAAGGGCCTTTCTCTGACCGAACTGTATCTCGAGGGCACCGGGGTCTCCGACCTGACGCCCCTGCAGGGGATGCCCATCATAAAGATGTATCTGAATGCGACGCCGGTCAGCGACATCGGCCCTCTCCGCGGTATGCCGCTCGAGCTGCTCAGTCTGTTCCGGACAAAAGTGATCGATCTGGAACCGCTGGCCGGAATGCCTCTGAAGATGCTCTGGCTCAACGAAACGGCTGTAAATGACATATCGCCCCTCGCCGGGCTCCCGCTTCTCAGTCTGACCCTTCACCGCACCTATGTCACCGATCTCTCACCGATCGCCGGTTCGGAGCTGCAGAGGCTGCATATCGCCGAAACAGGCGTGACCGATCTCATGCCGCTGGCGGACCTCAAGCTGACGAGACTGATATTCACGCCAGGGAATATTGCGAAGGGCCTCGAGATACCGAGGAATATGGACACGATCTACGAGATAGGTACAACCTTCGAGAACAGGATGCCTCCCGAGGCTTTCTGGAAGATGTACGGCAACCTGCTCGATGACTGAACGGCAGGAGCGGAGGGATCGAAATGAACGATATGGCTGCCGGAGTCTGGTAGGAGACTGCCGTTGAGCACAGGAAGGGTCAGCAGATATACTCTCGCAGCACTGGCCGTCGCAATGGCGGTCGGGCTGCTTCTGCGTCTCAGACATGTCGATGAGCCGCCGATCGGATACCACTCGATGAAGGAGGTCCACTACCTCTCGGTCACGAAGGGGTATCTCGACTACGGGGATCTTGCCGGCAAGCGCGTTCTCTACTCGGGGATGTCGGAGGGTCCGGGTTATATAGAGGGTCTTCCGCAGTTCCAGTTCCTACCGCTGATCTACTACCCGTTATGGAAGTTATTCGGGGTCAATCTCTGGATGCCAAGACTGGTCGTCATCCTTTTTTCACTGGGCTGCACGCTGCTTCTCTATCTCACCGCGAGGCGTATGACAGACAGGGCGGAGATTCCGCTCATCGCCGCATGCGTCATGTCGGTCCTGCCTGTCTGTGTCTTTTTCGGGCGAAACATCCAGCCCGACTTCGCCGCTCTCTTCTTCGGCCTGCTCGCTGTCTGGGTCTTCCTCAAGTGGATCGACGAACTGCGGCCACGCCAGCTCCTTCTGTTCGCTCTTTTTGCGGCTGTGACGGCGGCGGTCAAGGCTACATTTCTCATAATGTTCGCACCATTGCTCGTTGTATTTCCGTGGAACAGGATGCTCGATACGGATTTCCGGCGGAGAGTCATCCGGCAGCTGGGGTTTCTACTGCCGGGCCTCGTGCTGGCGGCGGCATGGGCGATATTCACGAAAATGGTGCAGTCAGGATCAGGGGGGTTCTTCCCTGCGGGGAGGTTGTTCCTCGCCGAGGCGTTCACGGTCGAATACTGGCGGACCGGCCTGCCGATCGTATGGCGATACGTCGGTGAAAACTACACGCTGCCGCTCTTCTTTATCTTCACGCTCGGACTGATGGGCTGCCTGCTCGATTTCGGCTCGAGGCTATCGAGATATGTCGCAGGTTCGTTTGTGGCGGCACTGCTCTACTTTATTCTTATCTCCGACTTTGCCGTGCGGCACAGCTATTACCAGATACCGTTCGTTCCGATGATCTGCCTCGGTATTGCCTCGGCGGTCTCCGACGGTATGCTCATGATGAAAAACAGGGGCGGGAGGTGGGAGAGGTTCCGGCTCGCCCTTCCCATCATCGTCTTTTTCGCCGTGGTGCCGTTTCTGAAGAAAAATATCGATATGCATTTTGACAAACGCATGATCGGGTGCGATGTCGCAGGTCAATATATAGCGGAGCATTCAGCCCCGGAGGACCGTGTCTTTATCTCTTTCGGCTCACCGTCGGACCGGAGATTCGATGCGTGGAGGACACAGTACTACGGGATCCTCTGGGAGGCGGGCAGGCGCGGCGTGTTGCTGCCTGCCGAAATCGACAGGGTCAGGTTCGGTGAAATTAAGAGGCACTTCAGGTGGATCGTGATGTTCCGCTTTGACTGGCAGGGCCGGGATCGGCCGCTTCTTGATTATATATATGATAATTACTCGATCCGTCAGATAGGGTACATGATCCAGGAAGGGACGGAGGACGAGATACTCCTTTATTACGTGCTGGAGCGGGGAGGCAGCTTCGCTCCCGAAGGATTCGGACCGATAAAGAAGGTCCATGAGAGGAGTTATGGGTTCAGCGGCTGGACCATAGATCTCTGGAAAAAGGACTCGAACGGCGAAACAGCACCTTTGAGCAGGATGGGAAGTGGATGAAAGGAATAACGTGTGCGCTTGTTATTGTCCTGACTGTCATTATATCTACGGTACCGGCATTTTCTCAATCAACGGAGACTGTAACTGAAGAGTCATCGAAGGATGAAAGTGCCGGGAAGAAGAGTTTTGGTCTCAAGATATTCAACGGAAGGGTCAACCTCGCCGCTGTCCCCATCCCGGCGTATAATGAGTCGGTCGGATGGTCGATGGGTCTTGCGGTCACGGGATTCTACAAGGTCAACAGCGCCGACACAATATCTCCCGAGTCGGTCACCGCCCTGCTCGGGTTCTACGCGGAAAACAAGACATGGGCTGCCGGCGCCTTCCAGAAATTCCATCTCGACGAGGACAGATGGAGGATGACCTTCGGCGGCGCGGTCGGTGAGATCAACTTCCAGACATATTTCGGCTTCCCTGAATGGATCGGTGGAGGCACCTTTATCGATTATACGACTGATCTCTCCTTCGCGGTGGCTCATGCTTCGAGACTCGCGTGGAAAAGACTGTATCTGGGAGCGAAATACAGATACATGAGGAGCAGGACGGTATTTCACTTTCGCCTGCCGGTCGGGCGTGACATCAAGGCGAAGACGTTTTCGGGCCTGGGCCTCGATGCGACCTGGGATTCGCGGGACAACATCTTCTATCCGCTTCGAGGATACTATATCGATCTATGGACACTGTGGAACAGGGCCTGGATCGGCAGCGACCGGGATTATGACATCTACTACTTTGAAGCGAGCGGATACCGCGAGTGCCGGGACGGGCACGTGATCGCGGCGAGGATTCACTCCCGACTTGCCTCTGGCGATGTCCCGTTCGAGGATGAGAGCGTCTTCTTTCACATAGATCTTCGAGGCTATGCCGATGGCCGATACAGGGCTGACCAGAGGCATACATTCCAGGCCGAATACAGATGGAACTTCTTCCGGCGTTTTTTTGCGGTTGGTTTCGGAGGCTTCGGATGGTCGGTTGACAAGGCCTCAGAGATAGCATGGGACGGAATCCTGCCGAGCGTGGGCCTCGGCGCGAGGTGGCGGATGATCGTCGATCCGCCTGTCAGCATCGGCATCGATTATGCCTGGGGCAAGGAAGAGCATGCGTTCTATTTCAAGATCGGCGAGTCGTTCTGATAACTCAGTTTGTATATGCGGCAGCGGCGGGATTTGCAATTCTGTGCGGCCACACATTGACTTTTCCGACCCTTTCAACGTATCTACAGGAACATTGAAAAACCTCCCTCCAAAGCTCGATTTTATTCCAATATATTTCCGAATATTCCCAGATAATCCTTGACACTATTTTCACGCCATAATCCCATAACCTCGCCTCCCGCCCGAGATTACGGCCTCAGACAGGCCTCAGAAGCCCATCCTTCGCCTCTCTCGAAGATTCCGGCCTCAGGCTCATCTCGTCTCGAGTTATCCCGCTGTGCGCCGCCTGTGAAGGCGCTAAAAAGGTGTGTTATAATCTCTGAAATGGAGAAGACGTCCGTAAGGACGCGGGAGTAGAGAAAAGGACCTGTCTCACCCGGAGGTGATGATGATGAGGACGACGAAGATCTCCAGCCGTTCCAACACTAAATCAACCAGCAGATCCACCAAGACCTTCCTTGGAGCTAAAGCTCTCAAGGACATCTCCGACCGGCAGTTGCTCTCGAGTATCAGGAAGCTCTCAGACAGGGAGCGCGAGACCGTGCTCTCGATCCTCGTGCACCTGATCGAGATAGACAGGCG
>DAOVNN010000187.1 GCA_030630165.1 Candidatus Krumholzibacteriota bacterium | reverse complement strand
TTTTTCGCCGAACAAGGAAGGACTTAGACGTTTTCCGTTGGATAAGAAGAAATCACAAGATATCGAGGATGTGACTCCGCAGTGACGCAAGCGTCTCTGTCGATGTGAGTCGGCTTCCAGTCACCGACGGCGGCTAACTAAAGCTTGCAGCAGACAGGGTCGCCCGTCACACCTTGTGCTTGCGCACAAGTTGCGCCAGCCGCCCCTGCAGCTGAAGCACAACGTTAGACCTACAACTGGACTAAAATATGCTTGACAAATGTATATGACAGGAATATACATATTCTATGGATGAAAACTACAAATTTCTGGATTGGGAAGGATTTGACTGGGACGAAGGCAACCTTCTGAAGAATTGGGAGAAACATGGTGTGTCGGCGTCTGAATGCGAGCAGATCTTCTTCAATAATCCATTAATTGCCGGTTTGGACGAAAAACATTCAAAACGAGAATCCAGATACTATGCGCTGGGGATTACAGATTCTAAGAGAAGACTGTTCATCGCATTCACTGTACGGAAAAAACGGATAAGAGTCATATCGGCTAGAGATGTGAGCCGTAGAGAGAGAAAGGTATTCGACAAGTCATGAATAAGAAGAAAAAGATACCCAAATTTATCTCCGAAGAGAAAGAGCGTCAGTTCTGGGCAAAGGAAGATTCGACTGAGTATATTGATTGGGAGAAGGCAAAGAATGTTGTACTGCCAAAATTAAAGCCATCGCTGAAGACGATATCATTGCGACTCCCAGAACTGATGTTAGCCGAACTCAAGTTGCTCGCGAATAAGCGTGATATACCATATCAGTCACTTCTAAAAATGTTTCTGGCTGAACGGATTGATCAGGAACTTAAAGAGCAGAGACGGATGTGAGGTCTAACGGACGCTTGCAGCTGGCGGCCTTGTCTGTCACGGCGGATGCGGAGCACCCGCGGTGCCAGCCGGCGACCGCAGCTGAAGCTGAACGTTAGGTGGAATATTTCCTGAAAGGAGGATGAAAATGAAGGTTCTCCCGTACTCTAGACCAGTGGCCAGAATAACCCCGATCTTGATTATTATTCTGCTGTGTTCCTGCTCTGATTCTTCTTCTCCAGAATCAGAATGGGAAAATATAGGGGTACAACAAGTCATAGTGGATCAACTCGATGTTCAGAATACATCCACAACAATGGACACTCTTTCAATTGGTATATCAGGCTGTACTGAAACAACTGGCCTTCTGACTCTCAGTTCAATCGAGGATGGACGCCTGTCTGATAGCGTGACATTGACTGTTTGGGCAGAGGTCAAAAAGTGGGTTGGCACTGGAATAATGCCAACGATCGATCCCTCGGTTCATTGCACGTACAAGGCAATACCGCCCTTTGATGAGGGCATGTTTTATATAGTCATCGAACAGCCTGATGGTTCACAATCAGCAGACAGTGTATTGATTGTAAATTGATGTGATCGGATACGTACCACCTGACCCTCGCTGGCAGAAAGCAATGCGTTAAGACTCTCCTCTCCAGTTATGATTATAATTGAAAAATTATCGTTCCCGCGGATCTCGTATGCGGAATATTTCGTATATTCCTTGTGGTATTCTCACTGAAGTGAGTGTAGATTTCAGAAGTTAGTTGTAATTTAACAAGTTACCGATGGAGGAGTTTTGATGTCACAGAGAATGATCGAGCAGTTCATGGAGATGGTTCAGATCGACAGTGAGTCGGGTAACGAAGCGGCGATGATAGAGTATCTTCACAAGGAATTCACATCGATGGGCGCCGACTCGGTGATCGACAGCTATGGCAATCTCGTTGCGAAGTTCCCCGGGAAGGGATGTTCCGGCAAGGATCCGATCCTCCTATCGTGCCACGCCGACACGGTCCAGCCCGGCAAGGGTATCAAGCCCGTCCTGAAGGACGGAGTGATCCGTTCGGAGGGCGACACGATCCTCGGAGCCGACGACAAGGCCGGCATCGCGGAGATGCTCGAGGCATTGAGGACCGCCGATGTCTACCCGCCGGTCGAGGTGGCGATCAGCCGCCAGGAAGAGGTCGGGCTTCTCGGCGTAAAGAACATGGACTTCAGCCGGATTACAGCAAAGATAGGATTCCTGCTCGATAACGATACCCTCGACACGATCGTGATCGGTGGACCTTCATATTTCGCGATCGACGTCGAAATAAAGGGGAAGGCGGCTCATGCGGGGATGGAGCCCGAGAAGGGGATCAACGCGATCCAGGCAGCGGCTAAGGCTATCGCCGCACTTGAGCTCGGACGGCTCGATACCGACACGACGGCTAACGTCGGTGTGATCAAGGGCGGACTTATCCGAAACGGCGTACCCGACTCAGTCAGTTTCCTGGCCGAAGCGAGAAGCCTCATTCACGAGAAGGGGCAGGCGCTCGCCGACAGGATGTGCGCGACGATAAAATCGGAGGTGGAGGGCTACGGCGCGGAAGTCGATATAAAAGTCGACAACCTCTGTAAGGCCGTCGATATCCCCGCGGATTCAAATACGGTAGAGATCTCGAAGAAGGCACTGAAGACAGTCGGGATCGACGCCGAAACGACATTCATCACCGGCTTCACCGATGCGTCGATCTACAACAACAAGGGAATTGAGGTCGCTGTAGTCGGCATCGGCGCGCATAACGAGCACTCGACCGATGAGCACATCCCCGTCGCCGACATGGAGAAGGCGCTGAAGATGATCATCGAGATCATGCGGCTCTGCGCCGAATAGTATAGCGATAATCCGCTAAAACTCTGTATAGATCGTGACGTTCTCTCCCTTCAGTGTCATCGTCTTGTCTATTATCATCTCAGAACCCATGTAGGAGAACGACTCCCCTGCATCGAATATAATCGTCGTCCCGCTCGGAGCGGCGAGAGCGGCGTTGATGCCTCCGTAAGGATTGCTCGGAGTGCCGTCGCCCGCGCCTCCGTTCCCGACGAACCTCACTACGCTCAGCGGAGCCACCTGGTAGATGTGGGCCGTGCTGCCTATAGCGCAATAATCGTCTATCGTGTACCAGCCGTTCTCCGAGCCTCCCCAACCCATGTTGCGCAGGAACAGCCTGTCGGGATCGGTGCTCTTGTCGTACCCGAGTATCACCCACTGGTGGTGACATCCCAGTATCAGCGCGGGCCTGAGCCATGTGATGTCGGTAGTGAGCGAGATTATGCTCGTCGAGTTCACTACCGCGTCGGGGTCGTACCTGAAATGGTCGACCATACCGTCGCGGCTTCTCGAGGCGCCTGAGTACGAACCGTGCAGACCATACCCCATCTCGCAGGCGATCCCGGCGTGGAAGGAGAGCTCGGCGACCTCGTTATCGTCCGGACCTGGCGGATCGGTATGGACGTCCTTTATCAGGTCCCACGTATATGTGGTCGCTCCCATGTTCACGTAGTGATACGTCGAGTCCTGGGTCAGGTCGGCGTAGAGAGCGTCGAGTGCCGCCTCGTACGCCGGTGTTATGTTGGCGGCGTAGTCTTCCTTTTTCGCCGAGCCCAGGAGGGTGCCGTCCCAGTATCCGCTCATCCTCAGCCTGCCGCCTCCGTCGGGGACCCATTCGAGGCGCTCTGACCAGGACCAGGAGCCGGGCTCGAGGAGCTGGGGGTCGCTCGAAAGCGGTTCCTCATCCCAGTCGCCCGGGAGCCTGTACCGGTATCTGTAGTAGACGCTGCCGCTGCCGACACCGGTATTGGGCCACTCCCAGTAGTCCAGCACCTGTGTCATCGACGTTGCGACGCAGCCGACGACGACGTGCGAGCCGCTTCCCGGAGGAAGATCTGGGCAGTAGTCGTTGTACGGCGATCCCTGGTGCCACAGGGAAGTAAGCGGGAGCGACATCGCGAAAGGTTCGGCTGTCGGAGCCGCCGGTACCTTCTGCGCACTGGATTTATTTACCGCCATGCGGCTCGGGGTCTGTCCGCTGAGGAGGTCGCTCCATAAAACCGACCTTTCGGTCATCGCCAGCCGGTGCGAATCGAACTCCGGGGTCGAGTCCCTGACCCACGAACTGTACAATGCGGTCCTCTCGGCGATCTCCTCGAGGATGCACTCGTTGGTCGGATTTCCCGGGTCGTACGATCCGCGCGGGACGTAGAAGTAGACCGGGAGTGCAAGGTCGTCCGCTCCGCAGAGGCAGTAGCCTCCCGAGCCGAGATGGGCGATCCATGCGACGATTTCGCCGCTCACGATATACGGTTCCATCCTTTCGACCCAGGCATCGGGGTTCGCGTCTCTCGTGACCGTTCTCGAGTATGTCTCCGCTGCTGTACGGACCTGTCCCTCATCCAGCTTCGCCGCGAAGGCGGGAGGGAAGAGAGGAAGCAGCAGGAGAAGCGCCGTGGTCATCGAGATCATCAATACTGATATTTTCCGTCTCATGACATCACCGCCTTTCCTACTGCAGGCTTACGAGGACGAGGACGAGGCCGCGCCCGCTGTCGAGTGAATTCATTGCCTTGCCTATCACCGCACCCTGGGCCTTGTCGTGGTCGGTCACCTTCATCGCGTGACCGGGGACATCCGAGCTGGTGAGAAGGTCCCCGGGAGCGATCGGCCCGTTTGAGGCATCCGCCAGGCAATAGACCCTGCCGGTAAGGGCAACCGGGTGCTCGCCGTCCGCAACGGTTCCGCTCTGGCCCATGATCATTCCTGGATTCAGTTCTCCGGCGCCGCTTATTATCCCGGCGACGCAGCGGTCGTACCGCTCGCTTCCTATCCTCAGCTTGCCGGGATTCTCCGAGTCGATGCATACGACCATCCCGGGGCGGATCTCTTCGAACCCGCGCACGTCGAAGGGCTCGGCTATATCGGCCCCGCTGGTGAGTTTCAGCACTCCGGCCTTCACGGTGCCCGAGACGTGCAGCATCTCATCCGGTGCGCTCGTGCCTATACCGACATAGCCTGTAGTAGCGTGGATCGTCATCCTCGTGTAATTCTCGGTCTTGAAGTGCATGCCGGGCTCGTCGAAGAATGGGATCGCGTAGTAGTCGATCGAAGCACCGATTCCGTCATCCGAGTAGAGGAAGTTGATCTTGCCGAGCCAGGTCCCGCCCCCGGTCGAGTTGCTCTTCAGCTCGAGGACCGAGCCCTGTGCGCTGTCCGAGGTTATCCTCGCTTTCGCGATCCCGGAATCGCTGACCTCGAGCTTGGTTGCAGGCGTGGTCGTGCCTATGCCGACGTTCCCGTTCTCCTTGACCAGCATCGCGTATATCGGAGAAGCGTAATTCCCTACCACGAACCGGACCATGGTTTCGCCATTGGGGGAGCCGGTTCCGTCGTGATATGCCGCGAGCGTAAGGGATTTCTTGTTTCTCTCCTCCGAAAAGCCTGTTACATGTGCCCCGGTATAATCCGTGTCGCGCATTTCCATGTACTGTGTTGTAACCCTGCGGGACCGTATCCTTCCTCCATACACCTCGAGAGCTGAAGTGGGAGTAGTCGTGCCTATTCCCACGTTACCCGGAACGCCGCAGTAGATATCATTTCCCGATATGACCCAGTCGGCGTCGCTTCCGAGTGCCATGTCGGCGACGGCTGCTCTCAGGGCCCACGGCACCGAGGTTATCCTCTGGCGCGGGTACATCTCAGGATTCATATCGACCGCTATTCCGAGCCACCTTTCGTCGCCTTTCCAGAGCGTGTCGGGGAAATCGACGATGCTGCCGAGGATGACGTTGAACAGGCCGTCCTCGATTACGACGCTTGTGTGACGCTCGGTCCAGATGTAGTCGGCACCCGATGAACTGTCGGCATATATGCTGAACAGGAGCACGTGGATCTCGTTCAGCGGATTGCCTTCAGCGTCCGTGACTATTCCCTGGTAGTTGATCAGTTCGGGTAATGCCGCCGATGCTGCCGTCACGAGCGCGGCAAGGACTAACAGAAAAATGAATAATGTCGTGATAATTCTCATCTCGATCACCTCGCTATCGTAATAGGACCATCTTCCTGACCGATTCGAGTGAACCGGACC
>DAOVNN010000274.1 GCA_030630165.1 Candidatus Krumholzibacteriota bacterium | reverse complement strand
GGAGCCGCCCCTTCCGGTCGAATACGAGGATAAACAGCCTGTTGCGCTCCGGATCTTCTCTCGCGAGTCCCCGCGAGTTGAAGAAAACGCACACGATCTCGTCCCCTTCTTCCTCCTCGAAGAAATCACCTGTATAGATCTTTCTATACGGTCTTTTCCTGGGAACATCAAACCCCATATCATATGTCGCTATCGTGACTCCCCGTTTATTCTTCAGGAACAGCACAGAATTCTCGTGGTCGACACTGACTATCGTGCTGTCTGTCGATACGCCGCTCTGCGCGAGATATGTCCTGTTCATCGCACGTTCGGGAACCCAGTCTTCTCCATCCCAGTATCGGATGCCGTCTCTGAGCTTCGCCTCGTCATCTTTTTTCCGGTCATAATCGTAATAGGCAAGGTGCGATCTGGAAGAATCGGTCTTTTCAGGGAAGCTCTCGAGGACTTGCGCGCCGCCGCACTTCATGTGGTCAGTAAGGAAAAACTCAACATCGTTCCCCGAGTTACGTATTGAAACGGTTACTCCGTCCTCGCTGTTCCTGAGTTTTGCGATCAAGGGCAGCCAGTCATTCCCCGCGAAAGGTATATAGCGGTAAAAATCGGGGAGGCGCAGATAGTACTTGGCTATATCTTTGAATCCGTGGATGTCGTAGTCCGCATCCCGGGGGGAGGAACCATTCATATGTTGCTGGTCGAGGACTACTACTACGCAGCTGTTGAGGATGTCATTGTAACCTGAGATTATGATATCTTCGACCTTGTCGTTATCGATATCCTTTATCACCATCTGGTGAAGAAATCCCTGGTGAATAAATATCTGGTTCGAGAAATCATCAAGGGAGAGGTTGACTAACGACGCCGGACTGTGGCTCGCGTGATTCAGGAGTGCCAGGAACCTGCTGTTATCGTCCCTATCCCTGTATACAGTGGAGAATTTTGTGATATCCACCGGATTATCATATCCAGCCTTGCTCATCTGGTCACCCAGGAGCTTTTCGTCGTCGTACACAAACTCGAACCGGAAGCGACCCTTGTTATCAAAGCTGATAAAATGGAGACGGTTGTAAGACGATGAAGTATTCAGGAGCCGGGAATCGGCAAAGACGCAAAGTGCCTCATTCTCTCCATTTCCGTCAAAATCCTCTATATGGACCCTGTACTTTATCAGCTTCCCGCGGGGGATAGGGAATTCCACCTCGTGCTCGGTAATGAGGCGGCCAAACCTGTTGGTGATCAGGATCCTGTTCCCGTCAGTCGTTATCTTCGCGATGTCCCTTTTAAAGTACGGAAATGCGATCAGGACTGATATCAATACTAAGGCTGTCAGAGAGCCTGCCGCAAACAGGTGTTTCCGCCATAGAAATAACCGCTGAAGCAGGGGCTTGCCTGTCGGAACACTGCTTATTTTTGCGACTCCCGAATCACTGAAAACATCAGCGATCTTCTCCACGGGGACGAGATTGAGCTTCCGCGCTGGATGGTCCTCCGCGAGAGCGGCGAGTGCTTTTTCCGCTGTTTCGAGATTTCCTTTCGGCAGGACGAGGCTGGAAAAACCCGAAAAGAAGACCGCTCGGACCTTGTCGGCTATGTGAGCATCCTCCACGGTCAGTATCTTTCCGTTCTCCTCGACCGTTCCAGTGAAAGATATGTCGGGGGTGACATTCAGTCTTTTACTGCACAGGTCGAGTTTGCTCAGTACAGAAACAAGGAGAACGGCGATGACCAGGCCGGCTGACCCGCCGGAGAGCCGCTGGATCGCCGAGGTCGGAAAAGAGGCGATCTCCGGCAGGGATATCCTGTATTCCCTGGGGATCCTGAGAAGGCCCTTCTGTCCCATCCTGTCTGTAACGTACTTTTCCGCGGCGACGATTGCGGTGTGGACCTGCTGTTCGAATCTGCCGTTCGGTTCGGCAGAAATGTGTTCGAAACTGATTATTGGGTCGTGCTTCGTTCTGAGGCTCCACTCGCCCGTCAGTCTTATCTCAAGCCGGGCCATCACTACGCGGCCGGTGCTGAATGGGGTCTTTCCCGTGTTGTAGATTGATACGAGGGGGAGGCCCGCCGTGCCCCAGGCACGTTCCCTGGTGAATCCACTCGTTCCAGTCAGGGGTCCCTCACTGCCTGCAGAAGCAGCCTGGGCGCCGGTCGTGTCACCGCTGAAAACTGCTTTGATCGAATCGATTTTTTCCTGGATCCTGGACAGCCCTTCTTCGACCCCGGATGGTATGTATTCGCCCGTCGCAAGGGCAATGTCTCCGGCTATGCCTGAAAGCGACTGCAGTCCCTCGTATCCGAAGGAGATGTATGCCCCGGAGATAAGGGTGTCCATGATGATGGGTGTGAAATGTGCGAGCTGGGGAGCGTAGAACGATGGATTGGCGTTCTTGAGTTGAGCGAGCAGTATGATTGCGGGCTCAGCAAGGGAAAGGCCTTCCTTCTTTCCCTTGAGCTTCAGGTAGAGGTGCTGAAGAAGATCGTCGATCTCTCTGATAGACAGGCCGAAGTCGTTGGTCAATTGTGCCCCGCTTGGTCAAATCTCCCGCGGTACCCCTCCGCGACGGTTCAGTGCGATGAACCGACTAATTCTAAACGATAACGGGTATTAAATCAAGGATTTGAAAAAAAATAGTCATTGATACTTGACGCTCAACGATGGCAGGACAGGATAAACTGGCTCCCGTCGAGTGGGAGGGCATTATACCATTCCTGGCCTTTTAGCGTTATGATATAGTCGATTCGCAAGTGGCTGAAAAGCAATTCAATGGAGAAACTCATACAGTCAGGACGGAAATCATGATCTACGGGAATGCGTCTTTCAGATCACGTTTCGGAGTTCTGTTGTCCGTCACGATCCTGGTGACGGTCTTCTGCTCTTCCTCTTCTGCGGCGCAGGATCCCGTGATGGACTTTATCATCGCCGCCGATTCGATCTACCGGGACAGCGGCGAGGATGCACTGGCATGGTATATCGATGAAAACTCTGTTCTCGCCGGCGCCGCGGTCCATCAGCTCATAGATATCGCGATCATCGTCGGCGATCAGGGGAACACAGCCGATGAAAAGGACAATATGGATTTCGCCGAAATCGTCGCGCGCATCTATCGAGATGCCGGGGGTGATCCGGCGCCGTTCGATCTGGTCGGTGTCTACCGGGGATGGACCCCTGAGCAGCGAAAGGCCAGGGCGAGGGCAAAGGTTCTGGAGGAACAGGCAACCGAGGCCCGAAAGGCCAAGGAGTACGAGAAAGCGTCAGGCCTGTTCGCACAGGCCCTTGAAATATTTATAGAAACAGGTGACAGCTACTCCGAGGCGATAGTCTACGGGAGCTACGGCGTACTCTACTGGTACGCGGGAGATTTCGACTCGGTATTCGAATATTACGGGCAGGCCCTGGCGGCTCGCCGCGCGATTGACAACGGAATTCTCGAAGGCAAAACACTCAACGGGATCGGAACGGCCAAATACATCACGGGCAGGTACGATTCGGCGGCAGTATATTATTCTAAGGCGATCGACCTTCGCCGCAGGACGGGCGACCTCGGAGGGCTCGGCACCTCTCTGACATATCTCGGCAATACATATTGGAAGATGGGACGGCTCTCCGCCGCCCGCGATTTGTACGAGGAGGCCGCCGTCCTCGTCGGGAGCCTCGGTAACGAGACCCAGCAGATAGACCTGCTCAACAGCATGGCGAATCTCGATTCCGACATGGGACGCCTCAACAGGGCGAATGCGTCGTACCGCGAGGCGCTCAAGATAGCAATTTCCATTGAGGACGTTCGGCACGAGATCGTCATCCGCATGAACATCGCGATCAATGCCGCTGATGAACTGCGGTACGGAGAGGCGATGAGGGAGCTCGACACTGTCAGCAATCTTCTCGAGAGCAATCCCGATCCGGTCAATTCAGCAGAATTCCTCAGGACTCGCGGACGTGTCTATCACAAGATCGGCGAGCTCGATCATGCGAGGGACGATTTCCTCGCTTTACTTGCTGCCGCGAAGGAGCTCGAGGATCCCGTACTGGAGATGACGGCGATGGTGAACATCGGGTACCTCTACCTTGAACTGGGAGCCTTCGACAGGGGCCTCGCCTTCGCTGATTCCGCACTCGTGAAGGGCGAAGAACTCGAGACTGCCTACATACTCAATCTT
>DAOVNN010000276.1 GCA_030630165.1 Candidatus Krumholzibacteriota bacterium | reverse complement strand
GGATTCGGCGTCGCCATGATCCTCTTCTCGGGTCTGAGAGAGAGGATCGAGCTCTGCGACACGCCGATTCCGTTCAAGGGAACGGCCATCGGCCTGGTGACGGCCGGGCTGCTCTCTCTCGCGTTCATGGGATTTACAGGGCTGGTCAAGCTATAGGCCTGCCTCGATAGATATAGACACGCAAACGATTATGCGGAGGATGTAAAAAAGATGATCACGGCTGTTATCGCACTTGCGGCTCTCGCTTTTGTGGCCGCTTTCGGACTTGCCATCGCGGCGAGGGTCTTCGCCGTCCCGCACAATCCGAAGGCGGACGAGATCGAGGAAGCCCTTCCCGGCGCCAACTGCGGCGCCTGCGCCCTTCCCGGATGCGCCGAGCTTGCCAAGAGGATCGCTGAAGGAAAGGCCGATGTGGACGCCTGCCCGGTCGGGGGCGAAGGGGTGGCGCGCGCCATTGCCGCCATCATGGGCATGGAATTCGAAGGTGGAGGCGACAGAAAAGTGGCACTGGTCCTCTGCAAGGGGAGCGATCAGGTCGCCGCCAAACGCTTCTTTTACAACGGAGTGTTCGACTGCAACTCTGCCGCGCTCGTCTTCGGCGGGGACAAGGCATGCACATACGGCTGTCTCGGCCTGGGAACGTGCGCCGGCGTCTGCCCCTTCGGCGCGATAGAGATGCTGCCCGGCGGGCTCGCGATAGTCGACCCCGATATATGCACGGGATGCACGAAATGCGTTGCCGCCTGCCCGAAAGGTATCATCAAGATGGTTCCGGCCAGCAGGAACCTCCATATTCTGTGCAGTTCGCATGACAAGGGCGGAGTGGCAAGGAAACACTGCAAGGTAGCCTGCATCGGCTGCATGAAGTGCGTCAAGGCCGCGCCAGAAGGCGCAATAACGATGGATAATTTCCTCGCCGTCATCGATTACGGATTCGAGATACCGGCAGAGGTCGCCGGGGAGTGTCCGATGAACACGATAGTAGTGATCGGGGAGGCTGCAGTCGCTGGAGAAGAACCAACGGTCGCGGTGGGAGGTGATGCGTGATGGGAAGAAGCAAGTTTTTCGGAGGCGTACATCCATCGTACAACAAGGGCCTGGCCGACTCGCGCGCGATAGTAGAGATACCGATGCCCGAAAAGCTCATAGTGTTCTTCGCGCAGAATCTCGGCGTCCCCTCGCAGCCTGTCGTCAAGAAGGGCGACGAGGTGAAGAAGGGGCAGGTCATTGCCGAGTCGGGCGGATTCGTTTCGACACCGATCCACGCCCCGACATCGGGAACGATAGATTCGATAGGCATACACCCGTCACCGGTCGGCGTTGACGCGTCTGCCGCTGTGATAATCCCCGATGGAAACGATGAATGGTTCGAGGGATGCAGCGCCGAGAGGTCGAGCGAAGGCCTCGACGCGGATAAGATAAAAGAGATCATACATGACAACGGGATAGTGGGTATGGGTGGAGCGACATTCCCGACCCACGTCAAGCTTTCGCCGCCCGCGGATAAGAAGATGGACATCCTCGTGATAAATGGCGCCGAGTGCGAACCTTACCTGACCGCTGATCACAGGCTCATGGTCGAGCACACCGAGGGTATCCTCGACGGGGCGGCCCTGTTCGCCGCCGTGATCGGAGTGGGCAGGGTCATAATTGCGATAGAGAAGAACAAGCCCGACGCCATCGAAGTGATGCGCAAGGCTGTTGCCAGCCGCGACGGGTTCAGCGTCGAAGCGATGGACGTCATTTACCCGCAGGGCGCGGAGAAGCAGCTCATATATGCCCTGACGAAGAGGAAAGTGCCCGCCGGAGGACTGCCGATGGACGTCGGAGTCCTCGTTCAGAACGTTGGGACCGCCCTTGCCGCATGCGATGCGGTACGGTACAACAGGCCCCTGATCGAGCGCGTGGTCACGGTAACCGGAAGCGGGATCAAGGAGCCGAAGAACGTTCTCGCGCGGGTCGGAACGAGGTTCGAGGATCTCGTCAATTTCTGCGGTGGACTCGAGGGCGACGCGGCCAAATGCATAAACGGCGGACCGATGATGGGCGTGGCTCAGTACTCGCTCGACGCCGCCGTCACGAAGGGTACGAGCGGTCTGGTGATTCTGAGGCAGGAAGAGGTCGCCCAGTTCGTCAGCGATGCCTGCGTCAGGTGCGGCCGCTGTCTCGACGCCTGCCCGATGGGGCTCAACCCTTCGGCGCTCTCGATATTTGCCGAGAGGATGAGATTCGAGGATACAAACGAATACAACATAATGGACTGCATAGAATGCGGCTGCTGCGCCTACGTGTGCCCGTCGAGAAGACCGATGGTGCACCATTTCAGGAGGGCAAAGGCCGAGGTAAGGAAACTGCAGAAAAAAGCCGGCTGATGACCGGCCGTTGAGACCTGGAGGTCCCTTTGGAAGAGAATATGGAAGGAAAAAACCCCGAGGAGAAGCCTGCGGCCGCACCGGAACCCGTCGCTGAGAAGCCCGTTCCGAAGCCGAAGCCGAAGCCGAAGAAGGCCGAGGTCGGGCCGAGGTTCGTCGTAAGCTCCTCGCCTCATATGCACGACGGCCGTACCGTTGCGCAGATCATGAGGCTCGTACTCATCGCGCTGGCTCCGGCCGCGCTCTTCTCGATCTATATCTTCGGCCTTGATGCGCTGAGGGTGCTCATGATCTCCATCGCGTCGGCGCTGATCTTCGAGGCGATCTCGCAGAAGATCATGAAGAGGCCTTTAGCCCTCAGGGACAGCAGCGCCATGCTGACGGGTCTGCTGCTGGCTATGAACCTGCCGTCGACCTCGCCATGGTGGCTGATCGTTACAGGCAACTTCTTCGCCATTGTGATCGCCAAACAGCTTTACGGCGGACTTGGGTACAACCCGTTCAATCCGGCGCTCGTCGGTCGTGTTGTCCTTCTTATCTCGTTCCCCGTGCATATGACGGCGAGGTGGGTGACCAATTCGAGGTTCGGGACCGATGCCGTGACCACCGCGACGCCTCTGACTCAGATGAAGGAAAGCCTCGCGACGCTCGGTCATATCGATATAGCGGTCGGAAAAGATGCGATTATCGATCTGCTGATCGGCAACAGGGCCGGCTGTCTCGGAGAGACATCGGTCGTGCTGCTTGCCCTCGGCGGGCTCTTCCTCATATGGAAGAAGGTCATCTCCTGGCGCATCCCGGTGATGTTTATCGGCGCCGTGTGGGCGATGACCGGTATTTTCTATCTGATAGATCCGACACATTACGCTAATCCGTCCTTTCACGTGATAACGGGCGGTCTCTTTATAGGCGCGTTGTTCATGGCGACCGATTACGTGACAAGCCCCGTGACGAAAAAAGGAATGCTGATATTCGGCGCCGGCTGCGGCGTCATCACTGTTTTGATAAGGCTCTGGGGCGCCTATCCTGAGGGCGTGAGCTTCGCGATACTTCTGATGAACGCCGCGACGCCCCTTATCGACAGATATACGAAACCCAAGGTATTCGGAGCGGTAGACACAAGAAAGGCCGCAGCGTAGTGGAGGTTTTCAAGGTATGAAAGAAATTATCCGGTTGTGTTTTGTCCTCACCATCATCGCCGCGGTCTCGGCGGGCGTGCTCGCATACGTCAATGAAAAGACCGCCGAGCCGATCGCCAAGGCTCTTCTCGAAGAGAAGATGAGCGCGGTCCGCAGCGTCCTGCCGCCGTATGACAATGAGCCCGACAAGGATATGATCACTATCGGTCTGGCCGATGGTGATTCGCTCGAGGTCTATCGCGGGCAGAAGGACGGGGCGGTGACTGGCGCGGCGTTCGCGATCACATCTCCAGACGGTTACTCCGGGGATATCGAGTTCATGATCGGTGTCGACGGGGAAGGTGTGATGCAGGGTCTGATGGTCCTGAATCATCTCGAGACACCTGGTCTCGGGGCCAAGATCCAGAACGAGGATTTCAGGGGACAGTACAAGGGAAAGAGCCTCGAGAATCCCGAGTTGTGGGAGGTAACCAAGGATGGAGGGAACTTCATTGCCATAACCGGCGCAACCATCTCGTCGCGGGCTATTACAAGGGCCGCCGCGAGGGGCCTGAAGCTCTTCCGGGTGTACAAGGCCGAGATCTTCGGGGAAGCCGCTGATATCGGCAGC
>DAOVNN010000033.1 GCA_030630165.1 Candidatus Krumholzibacteriota bacterium | reverse complement strand
GCTGCACAAACCTGTCGCTGAGCGATATACAGTTTGCGAGAGTCATCCATGAGGGCGATGAGGAAAGCAGCTACAGGAAGGGTGCCCTCATCGTGATCCCCTATCCGCTGCGCCTTTACCTGAAACCCGTTCCAATCACGTTCTACTTCGAGATATACGGGCTTGATACTGATAAGGAAGATTACGGATTCTACGAGGTTGAATATTCTGTTGCTCCAATTGAGAGGAAGAGATGGGGGCTGGTACTGGTCGATCAGGATACCGGTATCAGCGCCGATTTCAAGGCGAGCGGACTCGGCTCGCAGCAGCCGATGAGACTCGAGATCAATACCGATAATCTCTGGAGCGGCCGTTTTGTGCTGAGGGTTAAGGTCACTGACCGTAGAACGAGGAAAAGCACGGAGCAGCTGGCCAGCTTCGCGATCCTCGACTGATATCAAAAAGGCCCCGGCGTCAGCCGGGGCCTCATTCATTCTGATTATCCGATTACCGGATCAGGTGCCTTCCTCCCAGGAGGAGAGGTACTTGACCTGCTTCTCGGTCAGCGTATCAATCGTGCAGCCGATCGACTCGAGCTTGAGCCTCGCGATCTCCCTGTCCATCTCATCGGGCACGGAGTAGACCTTCTTCTCGAGTATCTTGGCGTTCTTTACGATATACTCGCTCGCGAGCGACTGGTTGGCAAAGCTCATGTCCATCACGCTCGCCGGATGTCCCTCGGCGGCGGCGAGGTTGATCAGCCTTCCCTCACCGAGGAGGTTGATCTTCCGCCCGTCAGGCATCGTGTACTGGTCGAGCTCGTGGCGGATGCGCTTCTTGCCGGTGGCTACCTTCTCGAGTTCGGGGATGTCGATCTCGACATTGAAGTGGCCCGCGTTCGCCACGATAGCGCCGTCCTTCATCGCGTTGAAGTGCTCCATCCTGATAACCGAGATATTGCCGGTCAGCGTCAGGAATATGTCGCCGATCTTCACCGCTTCGTGCGCGTCCATTACGGTAAAGCCGTCCATCACGGCCTCGAGGGCCTTGACCGGCTCGATCTCGCAGACGATTACGTTGGCACCCATTCCCCTCGCCCTCATCGCCACACCACGTCCGCACCAGCCGTAGCCGAATATCACGACACGCGAACCGGCGAGCAGGACGTTGGTCGCCCTGAGCACTCCGTCGATCGTACTCTGGCCGGTGCCGTACCTGTTGTCGAAGAAATGCTTTGTCATCGCGTCGTTGACGGCGACCATCGGGTACTCGAGAACGCCGTGCTCTTCCATCGACTTGAGCCTGATGACGCCTGTCGTCGTCTCCTCGCAGCCGCCTATGACGTGCTCGAGAAGATCGCGTCTCTTCTTGTGGAGCGTGCTGACCAGGTCGGCGCCGTCATCCATCGTGATGTGAGGCTTGATGTCAAGAGACGCGTTGATATGGCTGTAGTATAGATCGTTGTCGGCGCCGCGGACGGCGAAGACGGAAATCCCGTAATCCTCTACAAGGGACGCGACCACGTCGTCCTGGGTGCTCAGCGGATTGGAGGCGCAGAGACATACCTCGGCGCCGCCCGCCTTGAGCGTCCGCATCAGGTTGGCCGTCTCGGTGGTGACGTGGAGGCAGGAGGCGATCCTGACACCGTCGAGCGGCTTCTCCTCCTCGAAGCGTTTCCTGATCATGCGGAGGACCGGCATCGTCGATTCGGCCCATTCGATCCTGTCCTTCCCCTGCGGGGCCAGAGCGAGATCCTTGGCATCGTATTTCATCCGTTTCCCTTTCTTATGCTTTAGCTTTGAGCTTGTCGACGTAGTCGAGCTTTTCCCATGTGAAACTGTCTTCCTCGCGTCCGAAATGTCCGAACGCCGCGGTCTTGCGGTAGATCGGCCGTCTCAGGTCGAGTCTCTCTATGATCCCCTTCGGTGTGAGGTCGAAGAGTTCGCGGACGATAGCGGTAAGCTTTTCGTCGCTGACCTTGCCGGTGCCGAAGGTGTCGACCATCACCGAGATTGGCTCTTTGACGCCGATCGCGTATGCCAGCTGGACCTCACACTCGCGCGCCAGCTCCGCGCCGACGATATTCTTCGCTACATGCCTTGCGGCGTACGAAGCGCTGCGGTCGACCTTTGTCGGATCCTTCCCCGAGAAGGCCCCGCCGCCGTGGCTGCCGAAACCGCCGTAGGTATCAACGATGATCTTCCTTCCGGTCAGTCCGGTGTCGGCCTGCGGGCCGCCCTTGACAAACATGCCGGTCGGATTGACGAGCGTCCTGTAGTCGGACGAATCTATATCGAATCCCCCCACAATCGGCTCGATGACGAGCTTCTTCAGCTCCGCCTTGATCTGGTCGAGGGAGATATCGGCGCTGTGCTGGGTCGAAAGCAGTACGGTATTGATCTTGTGAGGAACGTTGTCGATGTACTCTATCGTGACCTGCGACTTGCCGTCAGGCTTGATCCAGTCGACTCCGCCCTTTCGCACCTCTGACATCTTCCTTACGAGCAGGTGCGCCATGTGGATCGGCATCGGCATGAGGACATCTGTCTGCGTGCAGGCGAACCCGAACATCATCCCCTGATCACCCGCTCCGCCTTTATCGACGCCCATCGCGATATCGCCCGACTGCGGATCGATCGATGTGATGACCGCCGAGGTCTCCGAGGAGAATCCCAGGTGGGGATCGTTATAGCCGATATCGTGGACGACTTCGCGCGCGAGCGCCGGGATCGGCACATAGGCCTCTGTAGTTATCTCTCCCGAGATAAATACCATGCCGGTCGTGACCAGCGTCTCGCAGGCCACCCTGCCCATTGGATCCACATCGAGGATCGCGTCGACCACGGCATCGGATATCTGATCCGCAACCTTGTCTGGATGTCCCTCGGTTACCGATTCAGATGTAAAAAGATGCTTTTCAGACATAAATTATTCTCCCTGGCAGTTGTTTTTTTTAAATCACATTATGCATACAAATCGTTAATACCGGGACTGGAGTCAAGTAATTATTCCCCTACCCGAGATCGACCTGTGAATCGTCGCTGATGTTGAGGATGGAACTGCTCCTGGTGACTTCAGCCCCCGCCCCGATAACGCTTGAGTCCAGGACGACGTTAGAAAGCGAGCTCCCGTCGTTCAGTATCGAATTCTTCACCACCGAATCGGTTATCGAGCATCCGGCTGCGACCGATACGTACGGCCCGACGACGGAGTTCTCGATCGTCGAAGCGGGATCGATGAAGCACGGAGGGATTATCACTGAATTTTTACCGTGCGCCCCGTTTTTGACACCCTCGAGCAGGACACGGTTTGTCTCGAGAAGGGTCTCTACCCTCCCGCAGTCGTACCAGCCGTCGATCTCGTACGGTACGAATGTTGTGCCGCTGTCGATCATCAGTGACAGGGCATCAGTGATCTGATACTCGCCCTTCGTTTTGATGTCCCTGTCGATCACCGCACGACAAGCCTCAAAAAGAGGGGCCGAGTCCTTGAAATAGTAGAGTCCGACGATGGCAAGATTGCCCTTCGGATCGTCAGGTTTCTCGACGATGCTGCTGATGACACCGCCATCGACCTCGCAGATCCCGAACCTCTTTGGATCCTCTACCTCCCGTACCCCCAGGACGAAGTCGCCGGCCTCGGGTATCTTCGTGAAATCCGTATCGATGATCGTATCGCCGAGGATGATTATCAGCTCCGAGTTATCGGCGTACTGCCGCGTAAGGTCGACCGCGTGCGCGATCCCTTTCTGCTCCTGCTGATAGACGAAATTGATCTTCATGTCGTAAGTATCGGTGAGGTATTCGGTGATCTGGTCACCCTTGTACCCGACGATCGGTATCAGCTCGGTCACACCCATATCGACGAGGCTGTCGACGATATGTCCAAGGATCGGTTTTCCCGCGACCGTGATCAGGGCCTTTGGACTCGTGTGGGTATGTGGGCGGAGCCGTTTGCCTATGCCCGCGACAGGGATTACGGCTTTCATTCATCCTCCGATCTGAGCAGATTCTTTATCTCTTCTATCTTGTCTATCGGCGTGGGGTCCTTTCCGGACTCCACGGCAAGGTATACACTCGTAATATCGCCCAGGGCGACTATCGACAGGAGCCTGGCGAGCCTCCCGGCGAAACCCGGCCCGCCTACGCTGTTGAGCTTGATCGCTCCCGCGGCGAGGGGCTCAAGCATCTCGTAAGTCACATCCATCCTCATTCCGACCCTCGGGTGGTCGTCGATGTCTGTGAGCATTACGAGGAATATCTCCTGCAGTATCTTCTCCGGGCTGTCCCAGCCCATTATCTCGTTGTGCCCCAGTTCGGGGAAGGTGTTGACAAAGGCCATGCTCTTGCTGTTCTCGTTGAACTGGCACTTCCACCTGTACGCCGCCCCGACGAGAAGCCCGTTCGAGCTGTAGACCAGCGGGATCTTGCCGTAGAGCCGTTTTGCCAGCTGCATCGGCGTATTACCGGTGAGATCGGCCTCGAGCGAGCATTTGTCGAGAAGCTTGCGCGTCTTGCGCAGGACCGACCTGAACTCCTCCTCCTCTATCGAGCAGAAGCCCCAGCAGGCTGCGAGCTTCAGCAGCGGTGTGAAGAGATAACCGAGCGCCGCTCTCGGCGGTATACCGCCCGGAACGCGGACTGCCGGGATCCCCGCCTTCTTCGCTTCTTCGGTGAGGATGCCCCCTGACGAGATGACGGCCATAGGCGCGCCTCTCTCGAGCCCGTCGTGGAAGCAGCCGAGGACCTCCTCGGTGTTACCGCTGTAACTGATACAGACAACGGGGGTGTTCTTCCCTGCGAACGCGGGCAGGGTGTAGCCTCTCTCGATGTGAACGGAGACATCGGAATCCTCGGCTATCAGGTCGCGCAGAAGCTGCCCCCCGATTGCGCTGCCGCCCATGCCGCAAATGACCAGGGTCCTTGCCCCGGCAGGCATGCATTCAGCCAGCTCATCGGCGAGATTCCACGCCTCGGCCATCTGGTCCGGCAGGCCCAGCACCTTGTCGAGCATCCTGTCGGTGTCTATCCCGTAATGTCTTGCCGAGTGGTCGGGAGTCATCCCGTTTCCTCCGAGTCGATTACTGGTTCCGACTCTTTATTGCGAATTCCTGAAGATCCGGCCTCTTGTCCCTGAGAAACTTGTCGATCAGGATCCGTATCTCCGCCGAGGTCGCTTTCTTCAGCGCTTTCTTGAACAGCGTCTTCGTCTCGTCGTAGGTGACGGACCGGATTATTTTTTTAACCTCCGGGATCAGGAAAGCAGGAGCGCTGAGCTCGTCGAGCCCCGCACCGATCAGCAGCAGCGTTCCGTGAACGCCGACGCTGGCGGTCATCTCACCACAGAGTCCCGCCCAGATATTGTTCTTGTGCGCAGCCTGCACCGTATCGTTGATCATCCTGATGATGCTCGGATGCAGTTCATCGTAGAGATAGGCTATCCGCGAATTTCCCCTGTCTACGGCAAGCGTATATTGCACGAGGTCATTCGAGCCGATGCTGAAGAAATCGACCTCCTTGGCAAGGTGATCGGCAAGCGCAACGGCCGAGGGGGTCTCGATCATGATACCCACCTCGACGTCCTTGCCGTACTGATATCTCTCCCTGTGCAGATCCTCCTTGACCTCATCACAGATAGCGAGCGCCGCTCTGACCTCGTCGACGACCGATACCATCGGGAACATTATCCTGACCTGTCCGTGAGCCGCGGCCCTGTAGATGGCCCTCAGCTGCGTCCGGAATATGTCTTTTCTCGAAAGGGTGAACCTGATGCCGCGCCATCCCATGAAGGGATTCTCTTCGGGCCTGTCGTCGAACCAGTTGGCAAACTTGTCGCCTCCGATATCGAGGGTCCTCACTATGACCGGATCGGGCGCAATCCTCGATACGACATTGCAATAAAACTTGTACTGCTCTTCCTCCCCGGGGAGCGTTCCCCGCCCCATGAAGAAATACTCCGTCCTGAAGAGGCCGATACCTTTCGCTCCATGACTGATAACATCATCGAGCTCGTCGACCATCTCGATGTTGCCCGATAGTTCTATCTTGCGGCCGTCGAGCGTCACCGCAGGGTAGTTTTTCAGCGTCAGCAGCTCGGTCTCGAGCAGCTTCAGCCTTGACAGAGCCACCTTGTAGAGCTTGACCGTATCCGGGCTGGGATTGAGGACGACCTGACCGGCCGTTCCGTCCACTATGAGCTTGTCGTAAGGCTTCGCGTGTGCGCTGAATCCATCGACTCCGACGACCGCGGGAATACCGTGGGACCTTGCCACGATAGCCGCGTGGGAGGTCGAGCCACCCAGGTCGGACACGAAGGCCTTCACGTACTTGCGCTTGAATCCCATAGTGTCGGAGGGGGTCAGGTTCTTCCCGACTACGATCGCCTCCTTTCGCAGATTGATAAGCCCGTTGATCTTCTGACCGAGAAGATTCCTGATGACGCGGCGCCTCACGTCCCGGACGTCCTCGGACCGTTCCTTGAGGTACTGGTCCTCGATCTGATCGAACACACTCAGCGTCTTCTCGATCACCCGGTGGAAGGCGCATGGCGCTGATACCTGCTCGGCGCTGATCATATCCACGGTTTCCTTGCGCATGACCTCGTCGCTCAGCATCAATATGTGCGAGTCGAGGATCTTAGTGTGCTCCTTACCCATCTCCTCCTCGAGGACATGGGCAAGATCCTTCAACTCTTTTTCGGTAGCCACGAGAGCCGACTCGAATCTCGAGACCTCATCGGCGACCTGACCGGCTCCTATCCGTTCGTCGTCCACCGAGAGATCCTCGACGTTGATGACAAAGGCCTCCCCGAAGGCGATTCCCGGCGCTGCGGCGATACCGTCGAATATCATCTCTGGTTTTTCTATCTTCTCGAGATCCATCAGATCACCTCGCTGCCGAAATTCGTCTCGAACAATCCGATCAGCGTATCGAGGGCTTCCCGTTCATCGCTGCCCTCTATATTCAATGTAAGCTCGGCTCCCTGTTCGGCGCCGAGCATGGCCACTCCGAGCATGCTCTTGGCGTTCACTTCGAGCCCATCCTTCTCGAGCATCACCGCCGCTTCGAACTGAGATGCGGCGTTGACGATCTTGTTGGCGAGTCTCAGATGGATACCGGTCCTGTTTATGACCGTGATCTTGCCGGTGACCATATCGTAAAGCCTGTCCTTATCTTACAGTCATCTACCACAGTGCCAGGAAGACCCCGGCAGCAAGAAGCAGCAGAAACGCCGTCTTCAGCGGGGACATTCTCCCCCTGGCAAAATATGCCGCTGCCGCCAGGACAACTCCCGCGGCGGCGATCCGCGGCCCGCCGAATCTCCAGGCCCTGAGCACCACCAGGGCCGCCAGGACCCCACCGGAAAAGGCGGCGACCGCGCCCAGTATTTTCTGTTCCTTCAGCAGTTTAGCCGCAAGAACCCGTCCAGTGCCCTCTCCGAGGTGCAGACCCGTCCGGTAACCGCCTATCCTTATTCGGAAATTATACAGATTATATAAAATCAGGAAAACGACCGGCCCGGCATACCACGTATAAATAGCAAAAATGCTTCCGATTGTCAACGATACGAGGAGCAGCACGATTTCTACGAAATAGTCCCCCCGGGCAGTCAGGGCGGCCGACAGCGTATCCGTGATCCTTTCGGCTTTCCGGGGGTCCAGTCCGCCTTCGTCAGCCGAATCGAGCTCCATTCTTGTTAGGGCGCCCACGATATACGAGGACATCAGCGGATTACAGTTAAAATAACCGGCATACCTTCCCGCGGCCTCAGCCCTGTCCTGGCCCCTGCCGGCGAGGCGCCTTACGAGCGGCTCCATGATATGGAAGAACCCCAGGCCGTCGATCGTACGGCCGTTCCTCGATCCCTGGAGGAAAAAGAGCCGCCAGACAGTATCGAGTGCCAGCCAGATCATACGCCTCCCCCGAAGACGAAGAAGACGGCGACGAAGAGGAATCCCGCCCCAAACCAGAAAAGGCGCGTCCTGTCGCTGAGGAGCTTCAATATCGCTCCGGCGGCAATCACGGGGATCAGGAAGGGAATCGATTCCATCGATCCGGCCGACATGACGTCGATCCTGGTCGACAGGTACTTCACCGCGGCAAGGCCCGGCGGCAGCACTATGATGATTATCAGAAAACCCCAGGCGAAGTGAACCAGTGAGAGGGCCATGTGAATGGCCGAAGCGGTCCTGGTCCGCCCTTTTGCCGCCATGTCGAGCCCGCGCCCGGCGAGCCTCGAGGCAAACCTCTCCCACTGCGTATAGAAGATCGAACCGGCGGCAGCTACCATCAGCCCGAGAAGAAGTGACCAGAACAATATCAATCCGCTCATCGGACTGATCCGGCCCAGATCGCGGGATACGATGATGAAGGCCGCCGATGCGATGACTCCCGCAGTCGGCAAATCAGCCTCGGGCCTTCCCCTCAGTCTCACCGTACCTATGAAGAGGAGCTGCATCATCAGCCCCGCAGTGAGCCCCAGTCCGGGATAGCCGAGGATGAGACCTAATATCAGCCCGCTGACGAGCGGCGCCGACAGGTAGAGCCTGATCGAGGTGCGGTACTCGAACGAGAGCGCGCCACCGACAAGCGATGCTATAAGAAGAGGATTCATTATCGTCTCATATTCTCTATAAAATGATTCACTTAGGGATAGTATTCCCCTAAGAGATATTGTTGTCTAGGGAAAAGAGAACGACTGTCAGGTAGACATCATCACTATACAAGTTGGCATTGTAGGATCGATATCATTTTATAAGGACCATCTTTTTCGATATCGTCACTTTACCAGCTTTAAGTTGATAGAAATAGACTCCCGAAACTACTTCACGGCCATCTGAATCACAGCCATCCCAACTGGCTTCATAGCTGCCGCCTTCAAGCATCATGTCTGTAAGTGTGTAGATCTTCCTTCCAGCCACGTCCAATACCTCGAGCTTCACATGACATCGCTCTCTCACCGAGTATCTGATCGTTGTTGACGGATTGAACGGATTAGGGGAATTCTGGCTGAGTGTCACCGCTATCGATGGAATGTCGACGGGTTCTGTCTCGAACAGGACATGCCGTTTGTCATCCTGGAGATACGCCACTCTGTACCGATAGCTTGTCCCATATGAGCAGGTATTGTCTGTAAATTGATATAGATACCCATCTACCGAGATATCCTGCGAGGCTGTCTCCAAAAATATCCCCCCCCCGTTTTCAACTCTCAACACAAAGAATGTAATATTTTCGTCCCTTTCTGACAGCTCCCACCTGATAGTAACGATGTTCCCGTCCATTGAAGCAGAAGAATGCTTCAGCAATGTCGACACAGGTATGGTCCCGTCCAGGAATATTTTTTTCAAATAGATGTCAATATTCGATTCCAGTCTTCTATCTTCAGGCCACGTCAACATAACGCTTTCAGTATCGGGCATTAACATTTCTTGGAATCCCACTTCCAAGCTATAAGGTGCAGTATAAAATGCTATTCCATCGGCTTCCCAGCATGACATCCCATTATTGCTAATACGTTGGATATAGATTTCATCTGTTTCATTCCTTGTGTCCTTCCACGATATTAGCGCTCCATCCTCACCATCGGAGATAATCTTATGACTGAATTGGCCGTTGATTTCATCACATATTGGTATTCCATTCGCATCCCATTCGATTGTACCTAGCGAATCTACCCTCTGGGCATATATATCACCGGAATCCTTCCTTTTATCCAACCAGGTGATTATCACTCCCCCCCCACTAATTTCCGTCAGTCTTGGATCCTTTGTCGCCCATTCCGACGAGCTGCAAACAGGTACACCTGCCATATTCCAGGCAACGCTTCCATCTGAGCGGATCCTCTGGGAGTAAATATCTTCTTTATATAATACATCCTCCCTCTTACCGACCCATGTGATTATCGTCCCATGGAACCCATCTGACACAAGATTATATACAATGTGCCGCACAACCACATCTGATACTGATACACCATCCTCAGCCCACAACACATTGCCATCAGCATCAACTCTCTGCGCATGGACCATATACGGACCGTTCCTCCTGTCCGCCCATGCTATGATCACTCCCCCATATCCATCCGAAATGATATCAGGGAAACCTATAGGCGCCAAGTATCCCACATCGACAGTACTTATCGGCACACCGCTTGGAACCCACTGACTGGTGCCACTGCCATCTATCCGCTGGACATAATAATCATCGTGGTTATCTCGGAAATCTTTCCAGGCTATTATCGCTCCACCGGCGCCATCGGACACAATAGACGGGCCGTGCTGGTCACCTTGAGCTCCACAGACGAGGATTCCATTTCTTGTCCAGAGCGATGTTCCGTTTCGATCAAGCCTCTGCGCGTATATGTCATGGCTGCCGCTGCGCTTGTCCCCCCATACGATGATCGCCCCTCCATCCCCATCGGTAACTATTCTCGCATATATTTGTATATTAGTTGCGTTACAGACAGCAACTCCATCTATTGTCCATTTAACATATCCGTCCCCATCGACTCTCTGTGCGTAGACATCCAGACTATCAAATCCTTTGCGACGGTCTTCCCATACGATGATCACGCCGCTTGAATCGTCAGGAACTATAAAGCATTGTCTCTGAATACCTTCAGATGTCGACACCGGGACCCCGCTCTCTATCCACTGCGCGCTAATCGATGATATACAGATGACGACAGATAGCGAAATCAGGAATGTTAAAAAGAGCAATCTCTTCATACTAGACCTTCCTGGAACAGTTTCTCCACCAGATCATTCCCGGTCTTTCATTATTGAGGAATAATAGATTTCCAGTTCAATATCACTCTCATCCACTTGGCACCTTGCCTGGGAGTCAGATAGATCATCGCCGGAAAGCTTAAGGATAACACCACGATTAGACATATTCCCACTCTGCCAGTCTCTTACTATCTCCGTAACATCAATCGAGATCCCCTTTTCCCCGACACTGCTTTTCAGCAGGAAATTGCTTGTCATATACTCACTGGAATAGTCTCCTCCGGATACTTCCCACGGATCATTCCAGGAAATATCACTTCGGTCAGCCCACTGGGTAGTAACAGGAAATATCTCGATCTGTCCAGCAAACGAACCTGAAACCTCAGCCTTACATTTCAGCAACGCAAAATCCACGATTTCCTTTGGATTCATCACTTCGCTCGGCAACTCAAAGAACAGCAACAGCCTGGTATCTTCACTTACTTGAGGATCTGATATTCCTGCTATCTTTGCCGGATTCACAACAGTTTTTCCGGCTATCGCATTGCTGGCGATAATCAAGACAAGTACAACCATACAGACGTATGATTTAATTATCGACTTCATTATTTCTTCCCCATTTCTTTACCTTAAGAGGATTATCTTCTTTGATATCGTTTTATTGCCTGCAACAAGCCGATAGAAATAAATGCCGGTTGCCACCTTTTTCCCATGGTCATTCTTCCCATCCCAGGTGACGACAAAGGAACCAGGCCCCTGAGGCCTATCCAACAGAGCTCTTACCTGCCTACCTGCAACATCATAGATCCTAAGGGTTACCTGTTCATCCTTATTAGGGAGAAAATAGCTAATTACCGTTGCCTCCCCGCCCGTGAACGGATTGGGATAATTCTGCGCAAGGCTGAGGATCTGGGTATGCTTGTTTCTTCCAGGAAACAGGTAGATCACAGGGTCAGATTCTAAATATGGGATATAGTCGACAAGCCCCCTAAACTTATCTGGATCAGGAAACTGTCCCGGCGCCGTCCCCCACCAACATCTCTCTGCAGATATCGTATAATAATTGGAGCCATAGACATCGTATGATACCTGATTATACAGAGAATTATCCCCTCCATCAATGAAATGGCCCAGAATCGGTTCTGCACTATATGCGACCTGTACGCCAGTCAGGTTTTCACATATTTTTGAGCTGCTTATCTCTGGATTTGTATTTGATCCCGAGCAGAAAATACCTGATGCTTCATTCAACTTAATTCTTGTATCACTCACTCTTATATGTCCGATTAAGTTTTGACTTTCACAAAAATACATGCCGTGCTGCCCATTGTTTTCTATTACGCACCAATCGAACTTGCTTGGGAAGATACCTGAAGTCACTACATTGAATTTTACTCCCTGTCCTGTGTTGTTTTTCATCTCCGTTCTCAATACATCCACTTGACTGTTTGATATCCATATCCCGTGATAATTACTGTTTGTGGTGCATGTATCGATGTCAACATCGGAGCATTCAGCAATTCTTATTCCTGCAGAGCCGTTGTCGTTCATGGCGCAATTGCTGATGCTCATGCCTTGACCGACAACCCCCTGTACATACAGCCCGTGCACTTCACTATCCGTTATCGTAACATTCGAGAGATCGGCAGGGTGATATGTCTTAATTCCATGGTAAGCGTGGGTGATTTCACAGTTTCTAAATGAAACGACGGAGTTTTCACCATATATCCTTATGCCCGTCCAGTAACCGGGGTCAGGATGCGATACCGATGGAATAATCAAGCAGGGGTCGTTTTCCTCTCCATTTACTATCATCGTCCCGTAGACAAGGATCTCGACATTATCAGGATCCTCTCCCGTTCTATCAACATCCGCGCCGTCAATTTTCACAGTGCATCCAGGATCGACTGTAAGCGTCTTGCCTACCGGCACTATCAGATCTCCAATTACATTTACTTCTCCCGATAGCGTGATATCATTATAGATTACGCCGTGAATGCTGTTTGTCGTCAAGCGCAAGGCCTTGTAAACGTTCAGGATGCCTGTGCCTTTTTTCTGGTTATATTCGAAAGGATTGTACTGATCTTCACATATCGGCTGAAGCTGGCTGTTCGGTTCATAACACCAGTACGGCATCGTTGAATAGCTCCACCCATAGGGATCAGATGGATCATAAGCAGAAGTCTTCAGGATGTTCTTAACATCGAGATGATTATAGAGAGGATTCATGGACCATACAAGAGCCGCCGCACCGGATACAAACGCGGCCGAGCATGACGTGCCAAAAACGTATTTATACGATGATGGTGGGTCTGAACTCAGTGTTACTATTCGCCGCCCATTATCCTCATAGCTCAATCCCCCCGGAGCAGAGATATCTACATATACTGCACAAGGATCAGGCCCCAGATAATTAGAATAGTCGGCCCAATAAAAATTGCTGTCTACAGCGCCTACGCTTATAACGTTGCAATAATGTTCAGAGACGCTCTCGCGGGAAAACATGGCGGGATACTCAACCACGAAATTATTCTTAGGACCAAGTTCAACGGTGTTTCCGGCTGAGGCGACGATCAGGACATTGTGCAAGTCAGCCCTGGCTACCGCTGGTTCCAGGATTGCAAGTTCTTCAGGAGGGAAAGGAACACCTATGCTCGCGTTTATTATATACCGGTTGTCGGGATTAGCGATTGCGGTATCGACGACCATATCAATCCCCTGAGTAAGCCAATGGACTTCGACCCATCCT
>DAOVNN010000247.1 GCA_030630165.1 Candidatus Krumholzibacteriota bacterium | reverse complement strand
CGATCCGCCGAGCACTATCGTTGATGGGATAGAATACTCATCCAACACGACAGTCACTACGAGGTACCTGACTCTCCGTGTCGATGCGGGGCTGGCTGGAAACGGAATGGCCAAGTACAGCGGAACATCCGTGCAGCGGAGGTTCCCCGGTCTGGACTCGAACAACAGCACTTTCGATTTTGAAAATACATACCCGCCCTCGCCGGGCCAGCAGTAGGTAGAATCGATGGAGGATAATGTGAGAATAATCAGATACGGGATGTCACGACTGGTCACACTTGTTTTCATGGCGGTGCTTGTCCTGCAGGCGGCTCCGGTACGCGGAGACGGGATAAGGATAGAATCCCTCGCCAACGCGCGCCTCGCCCTCGAGGACAGGGACAATCAGATCAACCCCTTCGATTTCGGGCGCAATCCCGCATGGCTGCACAACGATTTCGAGTTCCCCTTCCTGAGGTTCAGCGGAAGCCTCTACGAGTCGAAGGGCGACCTTCGACGCGAATACGATCCGCATCTGGTCAACGATCTCTTCATAGGTGTCGAGGGAAACAAGCGGCTAAGTGACCGGCAGAGCGTCAGAGGGTACATCGATTACCAGCACCTGCGCGACCGGGAGGTCTATCGAAACCTCGAGATGGACCAGTACAACGATCCGTTCTACCTCAACGACCAGACCACCGGTGATTTCGATTACTACGGGCCGAGGACAAGCATCGACTGGAGTATCAGGCTCACCAGTGACCTGTTCCTCGGCGCGGGCCTCGACTACAACCTCAGCACGGGGCTGAAGCAGGTCTACACTCGGCCCGAGATCGTGCATAACTACTCACAGGCAATACTCGGCCTCACCTGGCAGCCCTCCGGGAAGTGGGTCCTCGGTCTCGCCTACCGGCCGCTGAGGAACCAGAACAGGACGAAGTTCGCAAAGCCTGACGAGGGCTTCGACAACGTTATCCAGGGATACTCCGGGGACGAGATCTTCGAGGTCCGGGCGTTCAGCAGCTATACGATCATGGAGGTCGAGATCGGCCATTACGTCGACCTGCAGGGATTCTACATCGGCGACGAGCTGAAGGCGGGGCTGAATATCAGGGGCGGCATGAGCGAGACCGAGTTGAAGTACAACGCCTCACGGCAGTACCCCAAGGGATACTGGAAGGAAGAATTGATCGACGCCGACCTGAAGATGCGGTGGGCGCCGGCGGGCAAGCCGCTGGCAGTGGGACTCAGCGCGAAGTATGTCAAGGACGATGGCTGGGGTGTCCGTCCCGACTTCAGCGATGTCCTTCTCTACAACAATCCCTACGCGATGTATTCGGCAGGACTCGGGCTGTCGTACTGGATCAGGTCGATAGACCTGCTGCTCATCGGCGAGTACACAGCCGAGCAGTACGACATCGAGGTCTGGGACAACGGCGCCAACCTCTATAGAAAGGCGGACCATCTTTCGCAGATCGGCCGTTTCGCTGTGGAGAAGAACATATTGAACGTTTACTCGTTCAGGGCAGGATACGAGTATACCGACTACCCGATTGACAGATGGATAAAGCTCCCGAGGAATATCGACGTTTCGAGGATCACCGGCGGCGTCGGAGCGTTCTTCAACGGCTGGAACATCGATCTGCACCTGGAATACGGATTAGGAACAAAGAATGATTCCGAAGAGGAAAGACAGGAACTCGGGGCCGTCATGTGGTTTACGAAGTACATGAATTGAAATATGTAAACATCTTTTGACAAATGTGTTATAATCGTTCAGCCTTTTAAGGTGTTCTGAAAAAAAGTGATGAAGGAGGTGAACTTCTAGAGATAGAAGGTACGAAGGCTAAATTCCCCTGTTAATTAAGTTTTGATACAGCAGCACAGGAGGTGGCTACATTGAGAATTATCACCTGTTGTATCGCACTGTTGCTCCTGATCGCCGGGCCCGCCAGCGCCCAGTGGACAGTCGAGTACCAGAGAGGAAATTCCGATACTAACCGCGGGGTCGTATTCCCGTCCGCGAGCATCGGTTACATCGTCGGCGACGGCGGGCTGGTCCTCAAGTCGACCGATGCCGGAGTTACTTGGGTCCAGCAGACCTTACCGGTCATCGATACGTTCTACGGCGTATTCTTCAAGACGACGACCGAGGGATGGGCCGTCGGAGACAACGGTACGATCGTATCGACGACCGACGGCGGTACGACCTGGACCGAGCACGCTCAGAGCGGGGTCATTTGCGGCACCAGCGACATCAACGCAATCTGCTTCGTTGGCAGCCTTGGATGGTTCGGCAGTGACGACAACCGTGTATACGGCACGACCGACAACGGCGCGACCTGGGATACGCTGGGCACTTTCACCGATGACGTGACGTGTGTCAGCTTTGCCGATGCGAACAACGGGTACGTCTCCCTCGACGGCGCCGGTATCGCATACTCAACCGACGGCGGCGCGACGTGGACGGCCGCATCGGTGAATCTCGGGCCCTATCCTTACACGAGGACAGATATCGAGAGGATATTCACAATCGATGCTACGACCGCAGTCGCTTCCGGCTGGGGCTCGATGGTCGGTCACCAGCCGACGATCCTCGTCGTCTCCTACGATGCCGGCGCTACGTGGAACGTTCCCAGCACCGGTTACGAGTGGGCCAGTTACGCATACGGATATGGCATCTCGATGTTTGATGACGGCGAAGTCATCGTCGTCGGCGGCGGCTCCGGCTTTGCCGCGCCCAACATCCACAGCGGCGCTACTTACGCCAACTGGTCCCGCGTCCAGGAGTTCTACGGCGACGACCTTCGCGCCGTTGCTACCGTGCCGGGAACCAATACCGTCGTGGCAGTCGGTGACGGAGGCTGCATCGGCAGATCGACCGACAGGGGCCAGACCTGGTCGTACTACTCTGATCCCAGCTTTGGCTTCGCCGGTGTCTCGAGATTTGCCCATGATGGCACGACGACATACGCAGTCGGCACCAGCGGCACCTTCATGAAGAAGGAAGCGGGCAGCGACTGGACACAGCCGGTCGTTATCTCTCCCAACGGCTATGCCCCCAACTTCAAGAATGTTTACGCCAGCGGCGGGACCATTTTTGTCAGCGGTGGGTATGACTACCTTGCCAAGTCGACCGACGGTGGTGCGACCTGGACCGAGATGTACCCCGTCACGGCGCTTGCCGACGGGATCTACGGTATGTCATGGCTCCCTAACGGGAGGGGAGTCCTGGTCGGCGAGCGTGCCGGCGAGGACGTGATCTATCTGACCGAAGACGGCGGCGTGACCCGCACAGAGATCTGGTGGAACGTCAAAAGCGCGCAGTTCAACTGCGTCCATTTCGCTCGTGGTCAGAGCAGGTTCGGTGTTATCGGCGCCGACAACATCGCCTTCTACTACACGTTTGATGGCGGCGACACCTGGACCCAGGGTACCGAGGACATCGTCTCGACATCCAACGATATCGAGAAGATCTTCATGGTCGACTCGTATACCGCATGGGCGGTCGGCGACAACGGTACAATCGCCAAGACGACCGACAGCGGTGTAAACTGGCTGCAGCAGCCGGCGTGGACGACAACGATCGAGCTGATGGATGTTCACTTCAACACGCTGAACGGCCACGGCTATATTGCTGGTAACGACCAGACCGCCAGGCAGAGCAAAGACGGCGGAGTGACCTGGACCAACATGTCGCCTATTCTCGAAGGACCGAGTGATGACATCAATGCCATCTACCTGAACGGCGAGACGAACAAGCTGTACATCGGCTGCGACCAGACGATGATCCAGTACTGGGACAACTCCCCGACTGGTGACACGCCGATGGGCCTGCCGTTCGTCCTCAACCAGAACTATCCCAACCCCTTCAACCCGTCGACGACGATCAGCTTCACGCTCGACAGGGACGGTTTCGTATCGCTGAACGTATACGATGTGGCCGGAAGGGCCGTTGCGACGGTTCTGAACAAGTCGATGACAGCCGGCTCCTACGATGTCGGCTTCAACGCCAGTGGACTCTCTTCGGGCGTTTACTTCTACAAGCTCAGGACTGCTGAGCAGGAGATGACGAAGAAGATGATCCTTCTGCGGTAATACCCAATACCGCGTGCATTATGAGGGGGCGGTCCTGCCCGCCCCCTCTTTCTCAAAACAAGGTGGCAGAGGGCGACGGGCATACACACATCTTGCGCATACCGAACCGATTCGTTGCATCCTGACAGCCGGGAACCACAAGGACTATTAGTTGTACAAATATGTTAAGAAGTCAGTAAACGCTCAGTACCAGAACACTGAAGAGGAGGATTCCCGAGCATGAAATGGACGATCACAATCCTGGCGCTCGCGCTGATCGTGTCGGCAGCAATGCTGAACGACACCGCCGCGGCCGCCGACGGTTCCGGAGAACCGCTGCGTCTGATGAGACGGCCCGACATCCACAACGGCACGATAGCTTTCGTCTGGCAGGGCGATCTCTGGTCGGTGCCCGAGGAGGGTGGAATCGCGAGGCGGCTCACAATTCACGAAGGCACCGAGAACTATCCCAAATTCTCGCCGGACGGCAGCCAGATCGCCTTCACCGGTTCCCTGAACGGGAGAAGGAGTTCCCTGCTCGTCATGCCCGCCTCAGGCGGAAGGCCGAAGCAGCTCACCTATGCTACGG
>DAOVNN010000108.1 GCA_030630165.1 Candidatus Krumholzibacteriota bacterium | reverse complement strand
TGGAAAAGCGGATTCGATCATCTCATATTGTTATACTTACTGCAGTATCCTGCCTTCTGCTGGCGTGTGTTATCACGTCACCGGTCCTGTTTACAGGCGCCGAGTCGAGGAACGGCAGCCCTGCCGCAGAGGCATCGATTCTTGCAGAGAAACATCTCGACAGGGCGATGGACGAGATGAGACACAAGGGCAGCTGCTCCTCCGAGGGGAGGACCGTAAGCTACGATGACGGCCTCGGTGCGGTATACCATCTCGACACAAAGGTAGTACGCGAATCATCCGGTGAAGTCAGCAGGGTCTCGGTGCGGGTGAAATGGAAGGGACCGCTCGGAGGAGGAGCCGTCGTGGCGACCGGGCTGTGCGGGGAGACGACGGGTCACGGACAGACGGCTTTGACTGCCGGAAACTGATCGTATCAGAGAAGCTCACTCACCTTGAAAAGGGATCTGAACTCATATCCCGCGCCGGCGATCCTGTCAACGGCGCCTTCTTCCCTGTCGACCAGTACGTGAACCGCGGCTATCTCGCCGCCGCCTGCCTCGATCGCTTCAGCTGCTTTGAGAAGAGAGCCGCCGGTGGTGACGACGTCCTCGACTATTATGATCTTCATGCCTTTTTCGAGCCTGCCCTCGACGAGTTTCTGCGTTCCGTGGCCCTTCGCTTCCTTCCTGATGAGAAAGCCTTCCTTCTCCTCGCCTCGTTCCGCCGAAAGGGTGAGCAGGGCGCCTATGATCGGGTCTGCGCCGATCACGGGGCCGGCGAAACCGTCGTACTCGAGGTCGCCGAGACTCTCCAGCAGGAGCCTGGCGGAGAGATTCAGGCCCTTTGAGTGGAGGGTCGTCATCTTGCCGTTGATGTAGTAGGTGCTCTTTTTGCCCGAGACCAGCGTGAAATCACCCTTGAGTATCGAACGCTCGATCATGATCGCCTTAAGTTCTTCCCTCTCGCTCAATGTCGCCTCCATCTTTCCGGACAGTATCTCCGGTACCGATTCAGTTACCGGAGCACTAGTCAGTGTAAAAGGATACTCCAATGGTCACCTGGAAAAAGTGCGCGTAGTCTCTGCCTGTATATGTCCATACAACCTGTCTGAAATCGGTGCCGGTCCACATGTAGTGCCACTTGCCTCCCAGACCGATATGGAGCCCGCCCCGGGTCAGTCTCCACCAGATCTCTCCTCCGGTATAGACGCCGAACTGGTTATATGTGATCCGTCCGGAGGTCATGACTCCGTAGGGGATCTCAGCAGAGCTGGCATACAGCCCCCCACCGGCCTCGCCGCTGAGCCTGAGCTTTTTCGACAGATCGGCTTTCGTCATCAGGCATCCTGTCAGCGAATAGACGCTGTATTCTATCGTCTGCTGGATACCGAGGTACTCGAGGTCCTTTTCCGGAAGCAGGGACTTTCCGAAGTCATGCATCGAAAGGGATATGCCCAGCGCCGATGACGACGTGAGTCCGTGGTAGAAGTAGACCTCGAGCTCGCTGCCCGACCCGAAGGCCTCGTCGAGCCCCGATGTGCTATGGATGCCTCCGAGCCTGACTCCGAGGATCTCCCGGCCCTTTATGGTCTCTCCGTACGCGGTAGAAGGGCCGGATGACAGCACAGCAGTCATGATTACCACTGTCAATGCAACACATTTCATGTCTTCAAGATACCATTCCGATTGAGGACGGGCGAGAAAAAAGAAAAGGGCGGGGGGAGCTACCTGAGCAGAACCAGCTTGGTCATGCCGACGATCCTGCCCCCTTCAAAGGCGGCGGCGGCATAGATGCCGGAGGCGACCGCACGTCCGCTGTCGCTTCTGCCGTCCCATACGACGCTACCGGTCCCGTCGTCGGAGGTCATGGCGGTCGCGGTATGGACGCGCTTGCCGGCTATTGAGAATACTACCACTTCGATGAGGCTTCGCGGACCGGCAGTAAAGCTGATAGTCGTGACGGGATTGAATGGATTGGGAGAGCAGGACACCTCGCCGGAGATGCCCGGAACGGGAGCGTTCTTCGCCGCGGAGGCGGGAGCGTCAGACGGGTCGGGCTTTCCGTCTTTCAGAGGCACGAATCCGCCGGAGAGGGTGGAGGTCGATCCGGAAGAGGGCGGGAAAGGCAGTTCTTCGATAGCGTCGACGTTGATGTGTCCCATCGGGGAGGAACAGTCATCGACGATCTCGAAGTAGAACTCCCGGCCCATGTACGGTTCCAGATCCCAGAATCTCTTATCCATCGCCTCGACACCGCGCCCGGTCTCGCTGTATATCGTCTCGCCCGTGCCGGCGTCGATCATCGCCACGTAGCAGGAATCGGGATAATTTCCTCCGCCGACGAGAAGGCTCATCGATCTCCCCGTCACCGTGAAGGTAGTCGAGCGGATGGCGCCTCTCGGGCCGTCCCCCTGCCTCGATCCAGGCCTGTATCCGAATATCGGGCCGTCGAACCTCTCCGCCGTTCCGATCCACCAGTTGCCCTCCATACCGACCTTAGTCGTGTCGTCACCCCTGAAAGCGAATGCGTCCCCGAATACGGGCTGGTGATTGAAGGCGTCTCCGCTGAGAACGGTCCAGTCTCCGAGCGGGGACTCGAGGTTGACTATGGCGTGATTGCCGCTCCACGTGAGGGTGTCGAATCTGATCGAGTAGACATTGTCTCCGGTGTAATCGAGGTATGATGTATGCCTCGAGATGATATCAGCCCCCGAAGGAGTCCGGGTTATCTCCGCTGCGGCCCCGAAGTCGATGATAGACCTGTAAATGATATCCCATCCACTTGTCAGGGAATCCGAGAACATATGCGAGATCCCGCCGACGCCCTCTTCGGTAAAGAAGAGGTGGTACTTCCCGTTGCGTTTGAGGACAAACGTGCTCTCGAGCAGGTGCCAGTTATCGTGTACGTACATCGGTCCGGCGTCGTTCCAGCTGAATCCGCCGTCTCCGCTTGTAAGCGCTACCGCCCCCAGATCGCCCGCCGTCCTTGTAGTCTGGGTGAGATAGCAGCCGCTCTCGTCCTCGAAGAAGTTGGGGTCGCGGAAATGACAGTACTTGTCCACTGCCCAGTTGCACCACGAAGGATCGCAGGCGAACGGTGTCATCAGCTCTTCCTCGACCTTGACCCACTGGTCGAGGCTGCCGAACGAATAGGCCATCCCGGTTTGCTGGGCCGAAGAGGAGTTTACACCGGTATAGAACATCAGGTAATAGCCCGGAGACCCTTCCATCGGCACGATGCACGGCGCCCAGATGTCGTGGGCGTCCCAGTCTCCCGGCTCTCCCCTGTAGAGCACAGGCTCGTGGAATGTCCACCGGATGAGGTCGGTCGATGTGGCATGTCCGAAATTTCTCTCGTTGGCCACGATATAGAAGATATGATAGACGCCATCGGAGATTACGATCGTATGGTCCTTGACGTCCTGGTCGGGATTGTACATGACGGGACCCTCGAAATCGAAAAACACCATCGCTTCGGGATCTCCCGGGATGTGCCTGTCGGTAGTCGAGGTATTCGCGGGATGAAGCCTGTCGAGATTGCGCACGTTCTCATCGGCAGCGGTGGCTGTTGCCGGCAGCAGGATCAGAAGGATCAACAGGGCGATAGTATTGTGCATGGCGGATTTGATCATGGATATCACCAAATAAAGGTCGACCCGGGTCAGGGCATGGCAGACCCGGGTCTGTGGGACTATCATGTCCCCGATGATTTTCCTCTGTTTCGATCCGTTCAATCCAGGTTTCCTCCCCGGCGGCGCATACAGGCATTACCTGAGCAGGATCATCTTGCGGGTGAGTACCTGCTTGCCGATCTGCAGCCTGCAGTAATAGACGCCTGAAGGTATCGATCTTCCTGAGGAGAGAGCCGGGTTCCAGACGTATGAATGGTCACCGGCGGATCTGGATCCAAGATCGTGTCTTGCTATCGTCCTGCCAGACACGTCAAAAAAGATTATTGTGACCCGGCTGCCCGATTCGGCCGAACCGACTGTGAACGGGATCGTAGTCGCCGGGTTGAAGGGATTGGGATAGTTCTGTCCTATCGAGCTCGGTATTCCGGGAAGCCCGGGCGCGAAGAGAGGCCCGGTTATTGTCGGATCGACGGCGTCGAGTTCGACGAGCCAGTAGTACCTGTCGACCTGCGGATCCTCGCATTCGTCGAACCAGTTGAAGCTTGTGATCCCGTAGACGGGATCCTCGTTCCTGCGGATCGCCGATGTGAGATCGGGGCTGTCACTGCGATATATATCGAAACCGACCGTCTCGCCGCAGCAGTATGCGATCCATGAAAGGACGACGCCGCCGCCGACCCTCTCGCAGTCTGCCGTTGTGACCTGGACGGCGGTTACTGGAATGAGTTCCAGCGATACCTGCTCGGCATTGCCGGAAGAGGTCATTATGCCTGTGATCTCAGTGTTTATGTATCCCGGAGCGCTGGCCTGGACGGCGAATTCGCCCACTGGCAGGTTCGGGAAATCGAATGCCTTGCCATCGAACTCTGAGCACGATATCACGTGACCGTCAATCGTGCTGTAGAGGCTGACGATCGCTCCGGCCGGAACGTCCGGCTGATCCGATTCGAGGATACCCTCTATGACGGCGTCGGGCCTGTCGAGCCAGTATTCTGATGTGGAATCGTTGAGATAGAAATACCAGTAACCACTGTCCGGCATGACCGAGACTATCATGGGAGGGTTCCAGCTGAAGTCAGCGATGCCCCAGCCTTCCACGAACGACCATCCCCAGTGTTCGGGCATGTACGAACCATTAGCGGTGAACTTGAAATGTATAGTGTCGGGATCGCCAGGCTCATTGATCAGCTTGAGCTTGCGCCACACATTTCCGCCGATCGGATCCATGTTGTTGGCGGTATCGTCCGGTTCGCACGTGATCCCGGCGAAGTTCCCGACGAGTTGTATCGAGATGATGTCCTGCGCGTCCGCCCCGGCCGCAGACCAGGCCGCAGACAGAAAAAGGGCGCCGACGAGCAGCACGCCTGTAAGAAGAGTCGCTCTCAATTCACACTTCCTTATGATGCAAAGCGCGCGTTCCGATCCAGAAGGAATGCGTCCAATGTAGGTAAATTATAGCGCAGTATACGCTTTTTGTCAATATCGACTATCCGCAAGGTCCCTTTGACGCTTTACCTGTTTCTTCCTGACCGGTCATTACGGAACATTTATTGCAAAAACCGGGGCAGAACGGCCCAACGGCCTTAAGATATTGCGCAACTTCTGATTATACAACGGGTTCGGATTTGACTGTCTCGCCGGCCCGGTTGGATTTTGCAACCGGAGGATACGAATTGAGCACCAAATTGATGCTGGAAGCAAGAGATACCTTCGAGTCGAGGGAATTCTACATCAAGGCTGAAGCAAGTATTAAAAGAAATAATTACCACGATGCCCTGAAGCTTCTCGAACAGGCTCTGAAGATCTCGCCCGAGAATCCAGTCTATCTCTCCACGATGGGAGTGTGCGAGTCGATGATGGGTGACCCCGAAAAGGGGTACAGGTTGTGCAGGATGGCCCTCCAGTTCGCGGGAAATAAGCGCGTCCCCATGCTGTATGTCAATTACGGCCGGGTGCTCCTTGAGAGAGGCGAACGGATGAAGGCGCGCGATCAGTTCATGAAGGCGTACAAGCTGGACAATACCAACGCCCCGGCGGCGCTCGAACTCTCGCGGATGGGTGTCCGCAAGAGGCCCGTGCTCGCCCTTCTGGGACGCAATCACCCTTTGAACGTGTATCTCGGAAAGCTGCGCCACCGGATGAAGGAGAAGCGTGCCGCGGACCTGAAAAAATAGGATCCTGTCCGGCCGGCCGTCACTACCTGCCGAAATCACTTCCGAGAATTCTCTGGCACCGCGATGCCATGCGACCTTATCATTTCCATATATGGAAATTCATACCTTAAATAGGGTACACCTGATCTGTCTCGCGACGGCACTGTCTGCCACCGCGCTGCTGGGCGCCTGCGCCGGCGGCGGCAGGGTGAGCGATCTGGCCGATGCGGGGTGGAGCGAGGCGAGGAGTAACGCCGACACGCGGATACTGACCCTTCTCGAGCGCGGTGCGTACGAAGAGGTGATAGGTGTCGCCGACAGTCTCGAATCTACCGACGGGACGGACCCGAGGCTTAAAGGGCAGAAGGCTGAGGCCCTCTGGCGGACGGGCAGCGTTGACGAGGCTGTCGTTCTCTTCGAGGAATCACTGCTGGAAGACTACGCCGTATGTGAGACTCACCTGAATTTCGCCGTATTGCTGCTCGAGACCGGAAGGAGCGGACGGGCGTTCACCGAGCTCAACGAGGCGAAGATGTTCTGCGGCCAGGAGAACACCCCCGTGATAAACAGGAACCTCGCCGTCGTCTGGATAAAGAGGGGGCAGGAGGATGCGGCCCTGTCCATAGTCGACGAAGGGCTGGATTATGCTCCGAACGATTCCTACCTGCTCGGCCTCAAGGGGATGCTCATCGCGGAAACCAATCCGGTCCTCGCCGAGACCCTCTTCGTCAAGTCGGAAGCAGCGGGCGGGATGACACCCGAGTTCCTCTATCAGCTCGGTCTCCTCATGTTGAGGAGTGACCAGCCTGCCCGCGCCGTCAAGCCCCTGGAAGAGGCCCTGGCGGCCGACCCGGCCGACCGCGAGGTAAAGTTCAATTACGCCGAGGCCCTGGCGAGATCGGGCAGAGTGGAGAAAGCAGGGAAGGTCCTGCGCGAGATGCTCGATGAGCAGTACGAGGAGAAAGCGGCTAAACGGCTTGCCAGGATCCAGTTCCGCGGGGGCGATTACGCGGGGGCCCTGGATCTCTTCCGGACCCTCTCGGAGACTCCCGAGAATCTCGACCGTGTGGCGATGTGCCTGCACAGGCTCTCGCGTACCCGGGAGGCTGTCGCTATCCAGCGGACTGTTGTCAAAGAGAGGCCCGACTGGCCGACCGGGCTGATTAATCTCGCCGTGATGCTCGCCTCCATCGGCGAGCTCGACGAATCCGAGAGTCTTCTGGTCAGAGCCATCGAACTCGATCCCGAGAATGTGACCGCCACAGTCAATCTGGAGGCCCTCAGGAAGGCGCGCCGCGAAAGCGGACGCTGAATTTCCCGACTGAAAGGCCCATGAATAACAGTACTCATTCTGCCTCGCTGCGAGCGGGTCACAGCCGGACCCGATACATGCCTCTCGAGCCGCTGATGTGTGATTACACCAGTTGATTCATAAAAAAATCATTGTTATTAATCACCTGCGTTCTATAGAATACTTCGATGTAAGGGAAACAATCCTCCTCCGGCTGACGTAAGATGAAGTGAGGATTCCAAAAGCGGAGGTAGACATCATGTACTGCCAGCATTGCGGTAAAGAAGCCAAGGAAGGCAGCGTTTTCTGCGAGAACTGCGGGAAGCCCTTCGAGAAGGCGCCTCCCGGCGCTGGAAAGCTGTACGCCTACGAACTGACCCGGCTCACTGTCCCCGATGATACGAGAAATCCGGGGGTCGCGGCGTCGCTAGGTTTTTTCCTCGGCTGGATACTGCTCGGGCCGGTCGGCTACATCTACCTCGGTCAATGGAACTGGTTCTGGCTCACTTTCGTGATTCAGATATTCGCCATCCCGCTCACCGCGGGTGTGGCGTACATCCTCCTTCCCGTGATCTTCGCGATCCATCAGTACCAGATGGCGAAGGAGCTCAACGAGATGGTCGTTACCGCCAGAGAAAAAGGGCAAGGCGATCTCGACGACGACATGCCGGCGATCATGGAGGAATGAGGAGAGGATGAGATTTGGATCGCAATCTGGCCCTTGAACTGGTTCGGGCGACAGAGGCGGCGGCGCTGGCTTCCGCCCGGTTGCTTGGTAAAGGCGATCCAATAGCCGCCGACAGGGCGGCAGCGGCGGCGATGGCCCTGGTGCTCAAGGGAATCAAGATCACCGGACATGTGATAATCGGCGAGAGGGACGAGATCCCCGATGCCGTTCTGCGACGGGGTGACACTGTCGGTGCGGGCGAAGAACCCGAGGTCGACATAGCCCTCGATCCACTCGAGGGGATGGGCTCGCTCGCCGATGGACAGGGGAACGCCATCTCCGCGATCGCCCTCGCTCCGAGGGGGTCCTTCAGACATTTCAACTCGAGATACATGAGGAAAATCGCAGTCGGCAGCGACGCGGCTGACTGCATCGACCTGGGCAGTTCCGTATTCGATCAGCTGGTCAGGATCGCCGAGGCAAAGCGCGTATATGTCGAGGACCTCACCGTGGCCATCCTCAGGAAGGAGAGGCACGACGACCTTATAGGTGAAGTGAGGCGAACCGGCGCGAGGATCGAACTGGTTCGCGATGGCGACCTCGCTGCGGCGTTCGCTGCGGCGCTTCCCGGCACCGGCATAGATGTGGCGCTCGGCACAGGCGACACCCGTCAGGGTATCCTGACGGCAGCGGCGCTGGCCTGTCTCGGCGCCGGCTTTCAGGGGCAGCTGGTCAGGGAGGAGGATGGGCCGGCAGACGACGATGGCGACTACGATCGCGTCTTCGGCATCGAGGACCTCGCAGGCGGCAGCAATATAATGTTCGCGGTGACAGGCGTGTCGAGGAGCGCATTTCTCGAGGGTGTGAACTTCCGCCCCGGGGGCGCGGTGACAAACAGTCTCGTCCTGCGCAGCAAGAGCGGGACGTTGAGGTTCCTGCGCACCGAGCATTCCTTCGACAAGGAACCGGACTACACCTGATCAGGAAATCGA
>DAOVNN010000114.1 GCA_030630165.1 Candidatus Krumholzibacteriota bacterium | reverse complement strand
GCCATTGCGGCAATACCGAGCGCCCCGGCAAGATCTCCCTCGTGGAGCTCCAGTTCCGCGTATACCTCCTCAAGCGGCCTCGACATGAGAAGCAGGTCGTTGCCCGCTTCCAGAGCAGTTGCGGTAACAGCGGCAGGAATGGCGTCGCCGGCCTTGTCGGCTGCCAACGGGTCGATCGACTTCATCGCGATCCCGTCGGGCAGTACGCCGGCCATCTCGAGCGCATCGGTGATGATCACGCCCTCGAATCCCAGCTTCTCCCGGAGGAGCCCGGTAACTATTCTCCTGTCGAGCGAAGCAGGCGGATCGCCTTCAGCCAGCGCGATATGAGCAGTCATGACTGTGTCGGCTCCCTCTTCCATGCCGGCGATGAACGGAGGTAATTCTTCTGCCCTGAGCTGTTCAATCGTCCTGCCTATCACGGGCAGTGTCAGGTGCGAGTCAAAAACGGTAGCCCCGTGCCCCGGGAAATGTTTCAGGCAGCTCAGGGCGCCCTCTCCGGCGATTGTCCGTACAGCGATCCTCACGGCAGCGGAGACCGTCGCCTGGTCTTCCCCGAACGACCTCGTACCGATAACAGGATTGAGAGGCTCCGAAGCGACATCGGCAACAGGCGAAAGCGAGAGATTGACGCCGCAATACCTCATCCTGAAGGCGGTACGAGCCACAATATCGGAAAGAAGCTTCCCGGACCGGGGTATCCAGGCTGCCATCTGTGAAGGAGGCGTCCCGATGGCCGCGGCAAGCACCGAGATCCGCCCGCCCTCATGATCGGCCATTATCAGCGGGGTCAGGCCCGAGGCCGCTTCAACTATCGTCCTGATATCACTGGTAAGGAGGCGGAGCTGGTCGGAGCTCTCGACATTGCGGGAGAAGAGGATCACACCGGCGGGCGGGGCCAGAGAGAGAAGTTCACGCTCTGCCGGCGTCAATTCCGTGCCTGCCAGGCCCGTAACGAGAAAAGGAGAGAGATGTCGGTGAATATCTCTGATCAAAACTGGCATCGGGTAATCTCCGTGGGTCCTTTTCGCCGGCCTGCCTAGTAGATCCTGACCAGGGACACTCCCGGATAATAGTGGGCAAGGATCCTCTCCGCGCTGAATCCTTCTGTCGCCATCCCGATCGCCCCGGTCTGGCACATGCCTACACCGTGACCGTTTCCGCCGCCCTTGATACGGATCTGCTTCACGCGTCCTCCGCCACGGCTGACCTCCATCTTGAAGAGTGTGGACCTCAGGATCGGTCCCCTGGACGAGTCGGGCCTCAGCACCCACCGGATACGGTCTCCCTCGACCCTGTGAGTACCCTTATCCGTGACGATCTCGATTGCCCTGGCCCTGCCGCTCGGTGCATATCCGACGACCTTTATGTCGCGGATGACATTGAACGGGGGCACCCTGCCGCCGAGCTCTGCCGGAAGGGTCTTGCCGGTGATCCTCGAAAGGTCGCTGCCGCTCCAGACGACTTCCCATCTGAAATGCCTCGATGAACTGCAGAATGACTTGCCGGCTTCTCCATGCGCATCCCTGCGTCCGTAGAGGTAGGGATAGTGGGCCTTCCACGGCCAGCCGACGCGGACATCGGATGTATGCCCGCCGCAGCACGCGGAGTAATACGCCCTGATCGGCTCTCCGCCCCAGACGCCGACGATGCCCCTTGTCTTCTCGACCGCTTCAGAGGCAACCCTGTTTTCTCCCTTTATACCCTTGTAGACCTGATCCATGATCGTGGCCCTCATGTCGAAGGGTTCGTTTTTCTTCTCCTCGAGCTTGCTCAGCGCATAAGAGCGTGAGGCTATCGCCTGCACCTTGTACGCCTCGTACTGCCCCTCCTTGAGATATCCGATCTCGGAGGGCAGGACCCCCTTGAGGTAATCGTCGATCTCGATGACATTTATCGCCTGGATCTTCTTCCCGCCGTGCCGGCGCAGGAGAAGTCCTCCCCTGTATGGTGTTTCCTCGATCGTAAATCCCGAGTTCCCCGTTGGCCGGATCTCCATGATCGGCGCCTCGTGAACGGGTCTGTTTCTCTGTTTCAGCCTCAAACCGTTCTTCGTCTTCGACAGTGCCAGTGTCCCGCTGACCTCGAACCGGCCGATCGTCCGGCCGTCTTCCGATTTGGCGGCTACCTGGCCCCCTGGAATATCGATCCTTATCCGGTCCCCCGTCTCGAGGATCAGCACGCGCACAACGGGAACATCGCCGCTGCCGGGCAGATCTATCTCTGTCTCGGGCAGGGTCTCAACGGGCGGATAGCCCCCCCTGTCGGGAGCCGCGCATGAAAAGACCATCAGCAGCAATACCACGGCAATCAGGGCAGCCGTCAATGACCGGTTGTCCGGGAGATATCGAAAGGTCGTCTTCATCGGCCTCGATCCCGCCTTTTTGGAGGCGGCACACTCTTCAGTCTGCCGGGAAATAGAATTCTCCATGAAGGGCCGGTTCTCCGTCGCCTCCCCGCTGCACCATGGTAGTGCGCCGAGGGGCAGGTTCGCCGCCGTCCCCTTCACCGTTGGGACATTTCGCAGCAAGGGCCTCGTGATGAACCGATTCGTTGGCCAGCAGCGCTATGGCGACGGCCTCCCTCACCTCTTCGTCCAGATCGTACTTCTCCACCATCGCCTCGACCATGCCCTTGAGTATCGCTTCTTTTACTGGAAGCCAGCTGCCACGCCCCCTGTCGGGACCGATCCTGAAGCATGCAGCGACGATACAGCCTGTCATCTCACTGAGAGCTCCAGGGTCGTCGGGAAACTCCGACACTCCGATCTCCATCCCCTTGAGTCCGATAAGATCGACCTCGCCCGGATTGACTTCCGCCGCTTCGAGGAGATCGAAGAAGAGTGTGTTGATATTGTGGAGAATGAGGAAATTGACATCCGCATGCTCCTGGGCGTCGATCTCCTTCTCGCCTTCTACCGCTTCCAGAGCAGCGATCAGCCCTTCGGGCAACTCAACGCTCTGGAAGGAGTGAAGATCAAGGACCGTATCCGCCCCGCTGCCGCTCACTTCCACTATGACCGCGCCGAGCCTTCCGGGCACACTGCCGGTCTCGATGCCGACGATCACCCTCGCCCTGCTTTTTTTCAAGAGTTCAAGCCGCTCTTCCAAGACGACCTCCGTGTTGATGACATCACAGGTACGAGGTCATTCTACGGAAGAGCCGGAGACCGGGTAAAGAGGTTTTTCTCTACTCGAGGCGAACGGCCTTGCCGGTGTAGCTGACAGAACCGCCGTCCTTCTCAATTTCGATCACGTAGATATACGTCCCGTTCGCCACTCTGTCACCCGCCAGGTCCCTGCCGTCCCACCAGACGGCGTTCGGGGCACCCGGCTGCGCGGCACCGAGAAGATTGCGCGGAATCGTGATCTCCCTGATCAGTATGCCGCTGACGTTGAAGATCCTGATGAACCCTGCGTCAGAGTCGATATTGAGCGAGTAGCAGATGTTCGTACCGTCGTCGAAGGGATTGGGGAAATTGAAGGCGTCCATCACCAGACCGCTTCCTCCGACATGGAACGGGTAGTCGGCCTCGAATTCATCCACCGAGACGGTCAGGACATGGTCGCCCGCCGCCAGGGTCTGAGTGAATCGTGCCTCCCAGGCTGTCGAATCCTGTGGATCGGGCGCCTGTACAGAGACGCCTTCGAGATTGGAGCGGTCGAGCATGATCCGGGGAGCCGAATCGAGCCAGACCGGGAACCGCAGGTCGAAGAGGAATTCTCCCCTGGAGGGTGAATCGCCCCCGGGAGGGATCGCCATAGAGCCGTTGTAAAGCATCATCGAAAGAGCGACATGAAGCTCTTTTATGCCCGTTTCCATACCGTCGGGCGAATGGACCCTGAACACGAGCGACTCTTCGTCGAGACTGACCGTATAGTCCAGACGCGCCTCATAGCCCCTCGCGAAGTCGAGGCCCTCGTCGACGGTTCTGGTGATAGTCAGATCGCCCGTCCTGTCCTCGCCGTCGACAGAGAACTCGATATCCCCCAGCGCGACGACGTCGCTGGCGCTGAACATCAGGCTGCATGTATTCGTGCTGCTGTGGGACCGAAGCGTATCCGCGGGGATTTCCCTCATACCATCTCCCCAGTCGGCCGCCAGGGCCATCAGCGGCGGCCCCGGATCTATCCGAAGCATCGGGTCACCGAGCAGCACGTACCTGTATATCTGTCCGTAGGCGTATGACGCTGTGCCGAGATGCTCTATCTCACCGGCTGTAAAGGCCTCGCCGAGGATCCATCTTGCCCCTGTCTGCGTGTTTGCCGGCGGGATCCCGTCGGCGGGAGGCCTCTGGAATAACACCTCGTGCACTGTCGTGCAGAAATACTTGTTCTCGAGCAGGTATTCGAACCCGGTGCTCGCATAGGTGCCTACCGCGCCCGCCCTTGATTTGAAGAGGAGCTGCTCGGTGATACAGTCTCCATAAGGGCCGTGGAGGCCCGACATTGAATACTCCATCATGAGCGAGAAATCGCTGATGTGGCAGCCGACTCCGAAGAGTATGTGGGTGCGGTCTGAGCGCAGGCTGTCGACGTCCTGGTACTGGCTGAAATTGGAAAAACCCGCCTCGGTACAGAAATTGGACCTCGAGGCATGCCCCTGGAACGAGAAGAAGAGGCAGCCTTCGTTGAGTTTCCTGTTGAGATAAGGAGTAAAATATCTGCGCGTCGAGTCGGTCGACTCTCTCAGGATATCGGAGCCCCCGGTGAGATCGTCATGCACCCCGTCCGTCCATCTGGAAAGATGGAGCCGCTCGATGTCGAATCCGCCAGGCAGTGATTCCTCGATCTTGACGGCGACCGAGTCCATGCCGTACTCGAAATGATGCTCTATGGAATGATACTTATACGACGAGAGGTATCCCGACCACGCATCGTCGGAGAAGAGGACCATCGTCCTGCGCCATGCATCGGAACCGTCCGGTTCTTCGAACCGGTACATCTTCGTCAGGAGCGCCCTGAGCTCGATCTCGCGTCCAACGGGCAGCCTGCCGACGATCACATCAGGGTAGGCAGCGGCGGGAAGATACTGGATATCGGAGCCTCCGGAGGGCTGCACCGCTTCGGAAGCAGCATAACCGAATCCGGAGGGCGGAACCTCGTCAAGAAACGCGAAGTACTTGTCGGATGCCACTACCTCGTCCTTGTCCCTGCCGATGACATTCACGCTGTACGTATACGATGGCAGATAATCGGGAGGCGAGCCGCTGGTCTCGGGCGGATCTCCGATCATGAGCCTCCGGTGGTCCTCGCTCGCGTCGCCGACCAGCATCACGAACTCGACGCCCCAGTTCTCGACGCCGTACCTGATGAATCTGCGGATCGCCTCTGCGGAAACAAGCCCGCCATTAAACTCGTCGTAGACGTCAGCGACATCGGCGCTGAGGATCCTGTACCCCTGAGCTTCTCTCCATGCGATGTACTGGGCGAGATAATCACTTCCCGTGAGCGGAAGGAAGTCCGCATGAGCGATAACAAGGGTATTGTAAGGACCGGGGTAGTTTACAAGTCTGCCCGGCGTGTTGACTTCGTGACTGATCCAGATATTGCTGATGTGCATTCCCGCTCCCCGGCCCAGCGCGACGAAACGTCTGTCTGCCGTCGCGGGAATAGTCAGGCGCATCGTGTACGAGCCTCCATCGGCACTGAACGAATCGGCGGGGATTTCGTAAAACACAGGCGAGTCGGGATCGGTCAGTTCGACGACATAACCGTCCTGCCCGCTGAATCCCGACACCTCGACCCTCCTGCTGCCGAGATCCTGCCTTACGGTGAAATCGAGGTAATCGTCGTACGCAGCCGTCTTACGACTGTACTTTACCACAGCGTCATTTATAAGGAATCCGTACGTCTCTTCCCGGCTCGTAACGACGATCTCGTTCGCGCCCTCGGCGAGCTTGTTGGAAGTGATCATGTCGAAATCAAACACCTTTGCCTCTGTCGAGGGGACGAAACCGCTTCCGATCGCCCAGGTCGTCCCCCCCGAATTACGGATGTAGAAATCGAGAGTCTGGCTCGGATTGTTCTTAATTGCCCCGACGATCCTCACATGTATAGAGAAGATGCTTCCCTGTTCGACATCGTGAGCGGCGAAAGGAACGGTGACCTCGTCCCTCGCGGGAGCGGCCGCATAATTGAAATCCTTCATCCCCGCCCTGACATACTTGTTGTAGTACGTATCTTTCCGGGACTTCTCGTCGTGAATGAAGTTCGGCAGCAGCAATCCCGTTCCTGAAGGAAACCCCGGGCCGTCCGGCATGACTGCGCCTGCCACATCTTCATAGAGCCAGATGAGATTGTATGTGTTGAAGACCGCCATCGTGTCTCCAGCCTCTACGTCGTCCTTGACTCCCCTCGCGAAGAAGACGAGCAGATCGTCTCCCTCGAATATATCGGCGGCCGATCCCGAACCCTTGATCACCCTGTACGGGATATCTGTTTCCCTGATCAGGTCAGGCTCGTTCTCATCGAAGTACAGTTTCTTCAGCGCGAATCCGTTGTTCGACAGAGAAGGGGAAAGGCCAGAGGCGATAAGAGAGTCCGCGCGAACGGAGTAGACCCCGGTCTCCGGTATCTTTATCTTCATTTTCTTGTCCGGTACCTGGGGCGAACGCAGCGCCGGCCTGCTCTTGAGGGGAGATATCAGCCGCCCGGTATCGGAGGGATTGACGAGGACCCTTTCGTACATCCTCTTCCAGGCGCCCGAGAGCTGCATACCTGCCGGTCCCGGCCGGTCCGGCGCGGCGCCGGAGGAGGAGCCGAACGAGACAGTGACCGTGATCTTCCTGGCGAGACTATAACTGCCATCCTGCCGCATAAGGGGACATACCCGTACAGGCAAAACCCTCTGCCTTCCCATCATCGCGGGGCCGGTGATAGTGACCGCTTCCAGGGGCACTACTCCGTTCCAGGGATCTTCGGGAAGAAAGACCTCGGTGACGGGGATACCGTCATCACCGTACCTGACGAACCTTTCGGCCATGACACGGGCCAGGGAAAGAGGGCCCAGCGCCTCGCTTTCCGTCACCGTCCATGAAAGGGAGGGATTCCCTTCCGGCGGTACAGCGACATGGAATGCCCTGCCGGGAAGAACCGGCGCTCCGGGAGGAGAGAAGGTGCCATATCCGGCGATGACGACCCGCATCCCGTCAGCGCCGCTCTCGAGCCGCGGCTGCGGCACCGAGATCTCGAACGTGACCGATGAAGCGTCGCTGCGGATCAGCTTCGCCCCCGTGCCTGCGGCCGAGGCACGCTCCGACGGGAATAACGCGGCTGCAGTCATGAAAGCAGCCGCCGTCAGGGATGTATATACAATCCACCTGAACATGGACGAGGTATGGACTCTTTTCAAGTGATCTCTCCTTCTCCCAGGGGTTGGGACGGGGATCCGGGGGATGTCATCTTCCTTTGTTAATTATAACAAACTGGAGGGGCTGATACCCAATGAAAAATCACGGGTTGAGTCAATCGGGGCCGCGGGAGGAACCTTTTTCAGAACTGCTTCTTGATGGCGCCCCAGGTCGAGTCCTCGGTGCTGCCGTCAGTCGTGTTATAGCAGAAGCTGTTGTATATCGCAGCCGCGGCCAGCGGTCTGCCCGGTTCGACGCATGTGGCGATACCCCGGAAGCCGCTGCTGTCGTTCGTCTCGATCCTGTACATGCCTGGATCAAGGCTGGCCGCCATGCAGCTGACGGCGAAAAGCCATACAGTATCGTTCTGACAGCTGGTAAAGCCGGCACTGATACCCGGCGCTCCGTACGGGCTGCCTATTATCGCAGCCGAGATAAACGGCGCCGTCGAGACCCCAGTCGAGAAATGTCCCGCCGGACCGGTCATCTTGTATTCCGCGCCGAAAGCTCCATCCGCGCCCGGATCGAGGAAGACATAGATCGTGAAGACCTGATATGTGGTCGATGTCCAGAACTCGGATGTGGTCATCCCCTCATCAGCCCAGAGGCTGAAAAACTGCCCCTGTGCTGGCATCGCGAAAGCGCAGACCAGGACCGCGGCGATCAGGAATCTGCTCATGACAAACCTCCCGGCAGAAAACAGGCGCTGATGTGGAAACGGCTGTGATGATGTCCAGATGAGATGCGGGGATGTGCGGCTGGTGCAGCTCCCTTACGTGTCGCATTATAGCACGTTCAGTCGAAATATTCCAGAAGAGGTTTCAGCATGTGATTCACAAAAAGGTGCGGCGGACGGTGCCGGCAGGCGGGAAATAAAAAGGGGAAGCCCGTAAGGGCTTCCCCTGATAATCGATCAAAGCAACGTGATGATTATTCCATCATGTTCTTGATAGCTCCCCAGCTCGACTCTTCGGTGCCGATAACGCAGTCAGCATTGAATCCGAAATGGTTCACGGCAGTAGCGTCGGCCAGCGGACGGGGGTCCGGGCAGATCGCGACGCCCATGAACTGGGAGTCATCGTTCAAAGCAAACATGTAGTGACCGGGGTCAGCATTCGGAGCCATCATGTTCAAGGTAATGACCCAGAACAGTTC
>DAOVNN010000068.1 GCA_030630165.1 Candidatus Krumholzibacteriota bacterium | reverse complement strand
GTGGGTGAACCACCCGCTGAAAACACTGATCAGGCGATTGTTGAAAAGAAGGAGGTGTCTCCCATGGTATCGGTCGGAAAGAAAGCTCCTGATTTTACTGCCCCGGCATTTCACAAGGGAGAGTTTACAAGTGTTCAGCTCTCCGATTTCCTCGGAAAGTGGGTAATACTCTGTTTCTACCCGGGCGATTTCACATTCGTCTGAGCGACGGAACTGTCGGCGGTCGCCGACGCGTTCCCTGAATTCCAGAAGCTCGGGGTCGAGGTGCTCTCGATGAGCGTGGACAGCATGTTCGTCCACAAGATGTGGAACGACAACGAACTGTCGAAGATGGTCGATGGCGGCGTTCCATTCCCGATGCTTTCCGACGCGGGGGGCAAGGTCGGAAGGATCTACAGCGTCTACGACGAGGATGCCGGCGTCGAGAACAGGGGCCGGTTCCTGATCGACCCGGATGGTGTCATCCAGGGGTACGAGGTGCTTACACCGCCTGTCGGACGTAATGTTGCCGAGACCTTCAGACAGATACAGGCATTCCAGCTCGTGAGAGAGAGTGCGGGCACGGAGGCTGCGCCTTCAGGCTGGAAACCGGGCAAGAAGACCCTGAAGCCCGGCCCCGACCTGGTGGGCAAGGTATGGGAGGTCTGGAAGACCAAAGAGGCCTTCGATTGATACCATGAAAGACCATAAAGATTTTCACATGACCCCGGAAGAGTTCAGGCTCCGGGGTCATACCGTTATAGACTGGATCGCCGATTACCAGGAAAGGATCGAGTCCCTTCCTGTACTCTCCCGCGCCAAACCGGGAGAGCTGCGGGCCGCCCTGCCGGAAGAGCCTCCCGAAACAGGAGAGGATTTCGAGGCGGTCATGAGGGACCTCGACGAGCTCATCCTCCCGGGGATAACCCACTGGCAGTCGCCGAACTTCTTTGCCTATTTCCCCGCGAATGCATCCGGTCCCTCCATTCTGGGAGAGCTCCTTTCGGCCGGCCTCGGTGTTCAGGGGATGCTCTGGGCGACAAGTCCCGCCTGCACCGAGCTCGAGACGCATGTGCTGGACTGGCTCGTCGGGATGCTCGGTCTGCCTGACAGGTTCAGGTCGGATGGAGAGGGCGGGGGAGTGATCCAGGACACAGCCTCAAGCGCCGCTCTGTGCGCCCTGCTGGCGGCCAGAGAGAGGGCGACAGGTTTCCTCAGTGACGAAAAGGGATGCGATGGCACGCTTGTCGCCTATGCCTCCACGCAGACACACTCTTCAATCGAAAAGGCTGTCAGGATAGCCGGCCTCGGCAGCAGCAACCTCAGGCTGATAGAGACAGACGAAAATTATTCAATGGCCTCCGACCTGCTTGCATCTCAGATAGCGGCGGACAGAGAGGCGGGGCTCGTTCCATGCTTCGTCTGCGCGACTGTCGGCACGACATCTTCGCTGGCCGTCGATCCGGTACCGGAGATCGGAAAAATATGCCGCGATGAGAATATCTGGCTCCATGTCGACGCCGCTATGGCGGGGACAGCGGCGCTGTGCCCCGAGTTCAGACAGATCAACAACGGCGTCGAGCTGGCCGACAGCTACTGCTTCAATCCGCACAAGTGGATGTTCACCAACTTCGACTGCGACTGCTTCTATGTCGCCGACAGGGCCGCCCTTATACGGACACTGACAGTACTGCCCGAGTACCTGCGGAACAGGCCGACCGAATCAGGAGCGGTCATCGACTACCGCGACTGGCATATTCCGCTGGGGAGGCGGTTCAGGGCGCTGAAACTCTGGATGGTGATAAGGCACTACGGCGTCGAGGGCCTGCGGCATCATGTCCGCGCCCATGTCGCTCTCGCCCGGGAACTGGCCGACTGGATCACGGAATCCGAAGATTTCGAACTCGTTGCCGAGCCTCTGCTCAACCTTGTCTGCTTCAGGCACAGGGGGGGAGACGATCTCAACATGCGGCTGATGGAGGAGCTCAACTCCGGTGGAAGGATATATCTCACCCACACGAAGCTCGGCGGCAGGGTCACCCTGCGTTTCTCGATAGGCCAGACGAATACAGAGCGGCGCCACGTTGACAGAGCGTGGGACCTGCTGCAGAAGACCGCGCTGGAACTGGAAAAATAGCAGTGTCCGGCGATTACTGTTCAGATGCGAGGTAAACGCAGATGAAATTCAGTTGGAAGATAACAGGTAGAGTGCTCCTGATAGCTGTTTCTGTCGCGGCCGTGGCATATTCTTCCGTGATGATCGCCAGATATCCGGGATGGGTCGTAGATGATGCGTTCATCCTGTTCAGGTATGCGGAGAACCTGGTAGAGCACGGGGAGCTGAACTGGAACGTCGGCGAGAATCCGGTTGAAGGATATACAGGGATTACGCTGGTCAGCTTGATTGCGCTGGCGATGAAATTGTCGATTTCGCCTGTCCTCGCGGCTCACATCATTGGAATAGCCTGCTACTTCATCGGGGCGGTTCTATTAATCCTGATATTCCGTGGGTTCAACCTGGGCAGTGTGTCCGCCCTGGTCCTCTACTGCACCGCGCCGTTCCTGTTTACGCATGTATGGAGCGGTCTTGAGACTACGATGTTCAACACGGCAATCCTCCTCGCCATTTATACGTTTTCCATCAGGAAGCCCGCATTCTTTGTGGGGGCGCTCATCGTATTGGGGTTCACACGTCCCGAGGGTGCACTGATTTCGATAATTCTGCTTGTGCTTTATAGACCGATCTCCAGAAGGATGCTATTAGCCTGGTTTGTGCCTTGCCTGATCTATTTTCTCTGGAGGTGGATATATTACGGTCAATTCCTGCCCAACACCTTCTACGCCAAATTTTCTCAAGGCGGGATCAGCATTGAAAACATCAAGGTCCTGCGCGAAATGGTTGTCACGTATCTTCCCCTGCCCGGTCTGCTGGCACTCATTTTCATCGGCCGCGAGCACTTTCGAAAACACAAGCGCCTTGTGATCGGAACAGCAGTGTTCAGTCTGATCATCCTCTTTGCCTATCTCTCCTCGAGACTTATGATGAACTACTCATACCGTTTTTTCCTCCCCGTCTACATTCTGTCGCTGGTTGCTCTGGGCGGGATACTTTTTAGAGTCAAGCCGACCGTGAAAGTTGTTATATTGACAGTTCTTCTCGTCTCACTGCAGACGGCATCCAATGTCGACCGTAAAAAGATGAAGAAGGAGATCGAATATTCCTCGGCTCACTTCAAGATGCTGAAGGATGTCCATATTGCCGCGGGAGAATTTCTCAGAAACTGCGTTCCGCCTGGCGAGTGGCTTGTCGTTCACTCCGATGCAGGTTCAATACCTTACTACTCGAAATTGCAAACGATAGATTTCGGCAGGTTGAACGACGAATATCTCGCCAGAAACGTTCCCTGCCAGACTGGTATAGTCAACAAGCGGGATTTACCCGGGAATGGGAGAAAACGTAATAAATCATCCGAATCGGACGAGAGCAGGCCATCCAAAGATGAAGAGGCCCTGCTGGTCGAGTACTTCTTTTCCCGCAACCCGGGGGCAATCGCCTTCACCAGCTATAACCCGCAAAAGCTCGATCATGGGTATGAGTCGGATATCATCTCGGCCGATAAAAAGTTTGCGAATTATGCTCTTGTAAAGAAATACAGTTCCAGAGCGAGAAGGAGATATTGCCAGTTTATCTACCTTCGCGAGGATATCAGAATTGCGGCCGGCATCCCGGTTGTGAAGGTAAACAGCCGGAACACAAGAAATCACGCCGACCGTAATGATAACAATAATGAAGCAAAGGGCACTATGCCGGAGTGCAGTGATCGCAGCGTCAGCAAAGCGAGCATAGAGCAGCGTATACAGGCTGCTTCATATTCCCCGGACGCGCTATGGGCCCTCTCGCATGGGAATATCGGAATCGAATCGAAACAGCAGTGCTACGAGACCATTGTTATGACTTACCCCGATCATAAGAAAGCACCGGAAGCCCTGTGGCTCATGGCGTTGCATGCGAGACAGCCCTTTAAGAAAATCAAGTATTACAAAAGATTTATTGATGACTACCCGGAAAACGAATATGCACCGAAAGCCAGCCTCATGATTGGATATATATACTCGGACGAACTTGCAGACACGTTGTCTGCAATCGAGGCTTTTCATTTAACGATAAAAAAATATCCCGGGAATGAAATCGTGGAATCAGCCGAATTCATGATTGAGAGTCTGAAAACCGGCAAAGATGTTACTCCATTATGGCAAGAGGAATCCGAAGAATAAGAAAACTGCTCAAGGCGAAGTCGACAATAGAGGGAGTGTTGAATTGAAGATACTGGCCGCGCTGATATTCTCGGTTCTTCTTTTCACAGTGACTGCGTCCGCAGGTACACCCTTCGAATCGTTCATATACCGTCTCGAGAAGACGCCGGAGGTTAAGCGCGCCTCACTCGTGGAGGAGTATCTCGGATCGGCCGAAGTACCCGTCGTCGAGGGAACCTCGGTTTGGTTCGTATATCGCGATCCCGCGGCGTCGAGCGTCTCCGTCGCCGGCGATTTCAACGACTGGAAGGCTGGCATGGATATCCTGGAGAAGGTGCCCGGCACCGACCTGTTCTATCTGCGCATGGAATACGAATCAGACGCCCGGCTCGACTACAAGTTCGTGATAGACGGATCAAGATGGGTCCTCGATCCGCTCAATCCCGCCCGGGTGACAGGGGGATTCGGGCCTAACTGCGAGCTGGCCATGCCGGGGTACCTGCAGCCCCCCGAGATAATCTTCGATCCTGATATTCCGCACGGTGAAGTGATCGAAGAGAGATTCGTCTCGGAGATCCTCGGTAACGAGAGGGGTATCTATTTCTACCTGCCTCCCGGCTACAGTGACGGGGAAGAGATCTATCCGGTCCTGTTTATTCACGACGGCGGGGAGTACATAAGCCTCGGGAGCATGGTCATAGTCGCGGACAATCTGATTGCCGCCGGCGGGATCGATCCTCTGATAATGGTCTTTATCGATCCGGTCGACCGCTCGGGCGAGTACAAATCCGGCAAAGGATTCATGCGCATGATTACGGAAGAGATCGTTCCGATGGTCGACGGGAGGTTCAGGACTGACCGGGACCCCGCGTCGAGGGGGATGATGGGCGCGTCGCTAGGCGGATTGATCTCGGTACACATCACGTGGGACAATCCCGGCCTGTTCGGCTTCTGCGCGAGCCAGTCGGGCGCCTTTATGAGAAATTACACCGATGCGGTAAAGATGATCGAAGCCGGGCCACCCCGGGAGATCAGGTATTACCTCGACTGGGGGACATACGAAACACGGATCGCCGACTCCAACGAAGAGTTGCGGGAAGCGATCCTGCGAGGCGGACACGAGCTGATATGGAAAGTCTATCATGAGGGGCACAGCTGGGGCAGCTGGCGTGCCCACGTCGACGATATACTGAAGGCCTTCTCTGGAAGGAATAGAAGTGTGCGTAAATCTATGGGAGGCGTTCCATGAAGGCGATGATCCTCGAAAGAATCTGCGATCTCGATGAATGCGGTGAGCCGCTGCGTCTTGTCGAACTGCCCGATCCCGTTCCCGGTGAAGGCGAGATCCTGATCAGGGTATTGGCCTGCGGTGTTTGTCACACCGAACTCGACGAGATAGAGGGGAGGACCCCGCCTCCGGCGCTGCCGGTCGTCCCGGGACACCAGGTCGTCGGAAAGGTCGAGAAAACCGGGTCAGGGACAGAACGGTTCCAGCCCGGCGACAGGGTTGGTGTCGGATGGATCCATTCCGCCTGCGGCGAGTGCGATCTCTGCACTTCGGGGCAGGAGAACCTCTGTGCAGACTTTCGGGCCACCGGCCGCGATGTTAACGGCGGGTACGCCGAGCTGATGACCGTTCCCGAATCCCACGCTTTTTCTATCCCCGACATATTCACCGACATGGAGGCGGCGCCGCTTCTCTGCGCCGGCGCTATCGGGTACCGTTCGATGAACCTCACCGGGATATCAGGATCGAAGACACTCGGCTTGACCGGGTTCGGCGCCTCTGGTCATCTCGTCCTGAAGATGGTGAGGCGCCGCTATCCCGAAATGAAGGTCTACGTATTCGCGAGAAGTCCTGGCGAGAGGGAATTCGCCCTCGAGCTCGGCGCTATATGGGCGGGCGACACGTCAGATACTTCGCCTGAGAAGCTTGACGCGATCATCGACACGACGCCGGTCTGGAAGCCGGTAGTCGAGGCGCTTCGCAACCTCGCGCCGGGAGGCAGGCTTGTGATAAACGCGATCCGCAAGGAGGATCGCGACAAGGATGCACTGCTCAACATCGATTACACCGAGCATCTCTGGATGGAGAAGGAGATAAAGAGCGTGGCCAATGTCGCCGGCAGCGACATCGCCGAGTTCCTCGATCTGGCAGCCGAGATTCCGATCAGGCCGGAGACAGAAATTTTTCCGTTGGAGGACGCCAACAGGGCGCTCATCGAACTGAAGCAGAGAAAGATCCACGGTGCGAAAGTACTGGTAATCGGATAACGTTTTTTCAGCGGATCGTCAGTTCGGTTCCTTTCAATTCCGCTGTCTTTCCGTGATCAGCCTCGTCGATTTCTTCCTTTTTACTTACCAGGTCATAACTCACGAGAAAGAGAACCTCGTGCGTGACAGTAACGCCGAAATAATCATCCTCTGTCTCGAGATGGACTGTCAGCCCAAGGAAGCCCTGCCTGCCAAACCAGAAATATACGATGTCATTATCATCCAGGAACTCGTTATATATAAATGTCCTCCAGCCATTCATCCTTCCAGCGGGCAGGTCGAGCACGTCCATTTCCTCGACGATCGAATAGAATAATGGAGAGTCCCTGACGATCCATTCCTGCTCAGGGTGCACTGGATACCTTAGCCGCTGGATCTCATCGGGGAGGATCCCGCCGGGGGGGCCGGTCAATAAAGCCGAGCCTGTCCTGCGGCCAAGTAATTCGTTTACAGCGTTGATCTTGTTAAAATGCGCGATCTTCGCTCTTTCGACTGCCTCTGGATCGATATACTCCAGTCCATCGACTGATTTCTTCCAGAGTTCTTCCCATGTGTCGAGGTCCGTGTTCAGATTCCTGCCTGAGAGACTTGCTGCCTCGCTGTTCTCTCCCGGAGGATCACCCATAGCAATATCTGCTTCATACAGCCCAGCGCGGTCCTGTCTGTGTCGAAGCCAGTACGTGATGGTGTCGTCCGGACCGAATATACTGCCTGCTATGATGACCTGTTCTTCGAGCATATACTCCCTGCCGAACAGTTCTTCAGTGCCTATGATCGTTCTCGTCTCATCTCTTGACAGGCTGTATGTCGGACCTGCCCCGAATGTCATCGAAATCTCGCCTGTATATGTCCAGCTGTTCCCGATATCGAGAGGATAGAATTCACCCTGCCCCGGGTTGTGCGGGGATGCGCCTTTGCTGAACAGCGCATCCTGCTGACTCGTGAGCGTGGTCTGGAGTTCCGTATCTCCCGCACCGGTGTCGATAATATTGCACGCGGCAAAAAGAGAAATGACCGCAACAGCCAGCAGCAATCCAGAGATTTTAACCATTCTGATTTCCTCCATATTGATTTAACTAACGAGGTTTATCTCAGCCAGCTCAATCATCGCCCCAGAGGCTGAATATCTGCGAATGGGTTGTGGCTGGGATAGAACACAGGATTAACAGAACAACGGGAATTATCAGTTTCTTCAAGGGATCCCGCCTTTGCTGACAGGAGGGATTCTAGCAGAATCAGCTGTTGTTTTCAACAGCTAACCAGTGAGACATCAGACGGTACGGCATCTCGGCATACCGACCGATGTCGCGCACGCCGGGGAGAAGTATCTCGAGAAGTTCGGGATGTACGTATCGGGATACGAGGAGAGCCCCTACAGGATCGAATGGATGAGATTCGAGCCGAACAGCCCTTCGGGGGGTGTCCGGGTGGCCTTTATCGTGGATAATGGGGCTCCCGTCGAGTTCCTTGAGATAGAATTCCGGTGAAACAAGACCCCTGTATATTCGTACGGTTTATTATAGCGCCGGCAGGTGACGGATGATATTCTACCGTGGCGCTGACGAGAGCGTCGGCGTCCTGGGCCGCTGGTAACGGAGAGAGCGAGTGGGAAAGATAGAGACTGCCTTCATAGAAGGTATTGCTGTAATCGACCTCGGAGAGCGCAAGCTCGTCGGTGAGCATGACGATTACGATCTCTGGGGTGAGGTCGAAAACCTGCTCAAAGACGACAAGAAGAAGATCATACTCGATCTCTCGCGGCTTCAGTGGTCGAACAGCACCGGTATAGGCATACTGGTCTCCGCCTGGACGATGGCACAGAAGGAGGAGGCGGAGCTCGTCGTAGTCAATGCCTCCGCGAGGCTCGACAACATATTCAAGGTGACCAATCTCAAATTCATAATGAAGATATTCGAGACGGTCGACGAGGCGGTCGTCTATCTCAAATCGATATGGTGACCACGGTGCTGCCGGGTTTCTTGACATGACAGGTACATCCATATACCTTGCTATCACGTATTTTGAATAGTCGATTCAACACCTTAATCCTTGTAGAAAGGGGTAACTTCATGAAATACACTGCATTTGTCGCCGTACTGGCGATCATGCTGCTCTCGACGGCCGCCCCGGCCGAGGAGGGCATGTGGCAGCTCGACAAGTTCGACGCAGAGCTGTTTGCCCGCATGCAGGAGCTCGGACTCGAGCTCTCGCAGGAGGAGATCTTCACGCCCGGCGGCGAGGGTATCGCATACGCAATCGTCAACCTGGGTGGCGGGACAGGCTCGTTCGTATCCCCGTACGGGCTGATACTTACTAACCATCACGTTGCTTTCGGGGCCCTTCAGAGGGCGAGCTCCGAGGAGTACAACTATATCGATGACGGCTTCTACGCCGACAGGTCCGAAAGGGAGCTCCAGGCGCACGGCTACCAGGCCCGCGTCCTGATCTCGATCGAAGAAGTCTCGGACAGGGTCCTCAAGAAAGCCAAGGGCAAGAAGGGCGCGAAGCGGTACGAGGCGATCGAGGACGAGATCAAAAAGATTACCGCCGAGGCGGAAGAGGGCAAGGATGTACACGTGACAGTGGCGAGCTTCTTCGGCGGCATGCAGTACAAGATGTTCACCTACTTCACATGCAAGGACGTCCGTATCGTATACGCTCCCCCGAAAGCTATCGGTAACTACGGCGGCGACATCGACAACTGGATGTGGCCCCGTCATACGGGCGATTTCTCGTTCCTCAGGGCTTACGTTGCTCCCGACGGCAGCTCGGCAGAATATTCCGAGGACAACATTCCCTACGAGCCGGCAGTTCATCTTCCGATGTCGCTCGAGGGAGTGGAGAAGGACGATTTCACGATGATCATCGGCTTCCCAGGCCAGACTATGCGTTATCGTTCGTCGTATTCGACCGACTGGTCGCAGAACTGGCGTTTTCCCGCCCGGATCAAGCTGTTCGGCGAACTGCTCGACATCATAAACAAGGCCAGCGATAAGGACCCCGGCGTCAAGATCAAGATGGCCAGGTTCGATGCTATGCTCAACAACTCGATGAAGAACTACGAGGGCCAGCAGGAGGGATTCAAGAAGGCCGGTCTTCTCGACCAGAAGATCGCCGAGGAGAAGGAATTTACCGAGTGGGTCAACGCCGACAAGAAGCGCAAGAAAAAGTACGGCAAGGCTCTTCCGACGATCGAGAAGCTCTACGAGGAACAGGCCCTTTTCCGTGACAAGCAGGTGGTTGTGAGATTCGCCGGGTTCATGAACCGGATGATGGCCGTTGCGCGGACGACTTACCGCTGGACCGAGGAAAAGGCCAAGAAGGACATGGATCGTGATCCGGTCTATATGGAACGAAATATCCCGCGGATCAAGCAGGGCCTGGAAATGGTAGACATGGAATACGATGAGGGAGTCGACAAGCAGTTCCTCAGGTACTTCATGCTGGCGTCCCGCGAGCTTCCCGAAGCGCAGCACATCAAGGTGTTCGACGAGATGCTCGCCGGATACTCCGGTACGGACGAAGAGAAGGTCGACGCACTGATCAGCGACCTCTACGCCGGAACGAAGCTCAACGACGTCGAAGAGCGGAAGAGGATGTTCGACCTCTCGCGTGAGGAGCTGATGAAGGAGGGTGATACATTCATCGACTTCTACGCGAAGATATATCCCGAGTTCAAGGAGATGACGGACCGCGATGAGGAGTTCGGTGGAAACATCTCGGCTGTACGCCCGCTTCTGATCGAGGGTATGAGGGAGTGGAAGGGCGGCGCCTTCTATCCCGATGCAAACGGCACGATACGTCTCACCTACGGCACGGTAAAGGGATACAGCCCGGCTGACGCCGTCAACTACAGCTGCATCACGAGGCTCGGCGGCGCTATCGAGAAGAACACCGGCGAAGTGCCCTTCGACTGCCCCGAGAAGCTCGTCAAGCTATGGGAGAAGAAGGACTTCGGCAAATACGAGCACGGTTGCTTCGTTGACGTTCCGGTCGCCTTCCTGTCGACGACCGACATCACGGGCGGCAACTCGGGAAGCCCGATCATCAACGGCAAGGGCGAGTGCATCGGTGCCGCCTTCGACGGCAACTGGGAGAGCATCTCGGC